>JAZRWV010000548.1:0-3467 GCA_045599925.1 Myxococcota bacterium | reverse complement strand
TGGGTGGTGTAAAAGGGAGTGTTATTTTGGACTGCTATAAGCAGTTCTATATCTGTTTGTTATTCGCACTTATGTGCGTCATAGTCGGATGCATAGCATCATTTGTTGTACATTTATGTGCATTCACAGGGGTTAAGGCATGAGCGAAGAAATCAAGAATGAAGAGGGTATGAGTTCGGAAGTGGTAGAAGCTGATGAGCAGGTGAGTTCAGCAGAAGAAGCCAGTGAAGAGGTCGTCTCTGAAGAGACTGTAGAATCGGCAGTTGCCGGTGATGATGTTCAGAATGCAGAAGAAGCGTCTGAAGCTGTCGTCTCTGAAGAAGCTGTCGGGGAAGAAGAGATTGTAGAGGAAGCTGCAGAAGCTGCAGAGCCTTCAGTTGATTTGTCGCATATGCCATGGGAAGATCGCGTTTCATATTATCTTTCGCTTGAAACCGTTGAAGGGTATGTGGAAGCAATTCGACTCGTTGATTTTCACAATCCTAATGATGTTCAGATCGCAGAAGTCTGGGGAATGGCTCTCAACGCGCATTCAGAACTTGCACGTGAGATTTATCGTTCAGCAAGCCGTCTCATTACGAGTGATGCCGATACGTGGAGCAATATTATTGAGGCGCATGCTGTTGCTCTTGAAAATGCTTCTGATGAGGGGCAGGTGGCGATTGGTGAAGTCGTTGGCTGGATCCAGTGTATGCGTGCGAATGCTGTAGATGAGGGCAAAGAGCGTCTGGCCAATTATGAGAATGATGCGAACAAGCGCATCATTGACAATCTTGCTGTTGTTGCCACAGGCAACTGGAGAAAAGTAGAGCAGACTGTTGAAGCTCAGATTAAAGAAACCATTTCAGATGAAAATGCTGTTGCAGTTGAACTTGCTCATCAGGTTGCCGATTATGCTCTGAGCGCAAATGCTCTCGATCGTGCTGTTGAAATGATGCGACGCACGAGTCGAAAAGTGACGGATGATGTCAGCCTTAAATGGCGTCTTGCAATACTGAGCAGAGACCAGAAAAAATGGAATGCCTATGTCGATGTTCTCAGCAAAGAATTGATTGCTGTGACTGAAAAAGTCGAAGAAAAGGCAGACATTTATAATGAGATGGTCCGCATCTATCGCGATGAGACGAAACAGGAGGCAATGGTTGTCAAGACATATGAACAGCTTCTTGCCATTGATCCTGAGAACAGTGCCGCGCTGGAGAGCCTTGTTGAGATTTATGAGAAAATGCGCAAATGGCCAGACCTGATCAAGGTTCTCGATGCCAAGGCTGAAGCCAGCGAAGGTGATGTGAAGGTTGAATATTATCTCCGCATTGCCAAGATCTATCTGGAGAAACTGTCGCGCAAAGTCGATGCCATCAAATACTTTGAGAATGTTCTGGCGGCAGATCCTGTTCACGAAGAGTCGATTGAACAGCTCAAGGCTCTTTATACAGAACGTCGTGACTGGGAAAAACTGATCGATGTACATCGCAAGGAACTTCTGCGTATAGACAATGCTCCGGATCAGATCGAACTCCTCAAGGGAATGGCTGATATTGCGAAGACGAAATTGCGCAATAATGGTGTTGCCATTGAAATCTGGGGCCAGGTTCTTGAACTTGATAGTGAAAATGCAGAGGCAATTGCTGCTCTTGAAGGCCTCTATGAAGGTGAAAAGCGCTGGGCGGATCTCGCCAATATCAGTGAGCGTAAGATTTCTTTGATGTCCGACGAGCAGGATAAATTCCAGGCTCTGCAGAAACTTGGTGCACTTTACAGTGACAAGGCTGGTGATAATGTCAGCGCCATTGCCACATGGCGTCGCGTGCTTGCCATTGATCCTTCCTATACAAAGGGGGTTGACAGCCTGAGAAAACTGCTCATTGAGCAGCGCGACTGGGAAGCTCTGGAAGAGTATTATGCTGAAAACAATATTCTTCCCGATCTCATCAAACTGTTTGAACAGCTTTCCAAGACGCTGAAGGATGATGGGGATAAGAAGGCTGTTCTCCTGCGGGCTGCACATGTTTATGAACAAAATCTTGGTGAAAGTGACAAAGCGATGGCGACTCTTGAAAAAATCCTCGCCATTGACGAAAAAGATGCCGTCGCAGCCAAGGAACTCGTCGGGTATTATGAACCTCGCGGCATGAATGAAGAACTCTCCAAAATGCTCGGCATTCTTTATGAAAGCTGTGAACAGGGAGAAGAACGTTCAGCCTATGGACTCAGACTCGCAAAACTATATGAATCAAAACTTTCTGACGATGCCAAAGCATATGAGTGGTATCTGATGATTGTCAAAGAGGACAGCCACTACATTCAGGCTTTTGACGGCCTTGAAAGAACATCCGGCAAGACGAAACATGCCAAGGTTGTCGTTGATCTCTTTAGTAAAAATCTTGAACAGTCCGATGATGCACAGTTCATTCGTGAACTCAAGTATCGTATTGGTTGCTTGCAGCTTGAATATCTGAACGCTTCCGATACTGCTCAGAAAATATTTGAAGAACTCCTTGCCGATGATCCCGAAGATGTTCGTGCATTGGGGGCTCTGGAACGCATTCTTGAACGAGAAGGACGTTTCGATGAGCTTCTTGAAGTCAACAATCGCCGCATGGAATTGGCTAAATGTCCAGAAGATTTGGCGGAAACCCTTCTCAGTGGTGCTCGTATTCAGGAAAATCACCTCAATAACAAAGCGGGGGCAATTGAATCCTATGAGCGAGTGTGTGAACTGCTTTCGGAAGATCCGCGTCCGCTTGTTGAACTTCATCGTCTCTATGCTGAGACGGAAGCATATGAAAATCTTGCTCGCGTTATTGAAAAACAACTCGAACTGCTTGGCACACCGACAGCTTTCTCCGAATCACGTTCCGAAGCTGAATTGAATGAAGAGGGAATTGCTTCTGTCGTTTATGGCGCTCGTCTTGTTCGCGAGGAGGATGGGGCTTTCTGGGTTGAACGTTTGATTCAGGGGATTGATTCAGAACAGGCCATTTCACTCTGGTATGAACTTGGTGAAGTTTATCGCCTCCATCTTTCTGAATATGATGCAAGCGTCAGCTGCTATGACAACATTCTTCTGCTCGATATTGAACATGAAGGCGCCATTGCGGCAATGGAATCGTTGCTTGAAACTGGTGTTTCCGTTGAAGTTGTCGCTCGCGCCTTGTGCAAGGTTTATGCAACAAAAGAAAACTACGAAGCACTTCAGAATGCATTGATTAAACTTGCTGATGCTGTCAGCAATGTTTCCGATAAGATTACGTATTTGGTTTGTGCTTCCCAGATCAACAGTGAGATCCTCGAAAATACGGATGCAACACTTGACTGTCTTGCTGGTGCTATGGCTGCCAATCCTGCCGGTGAACTCGTCAAGCAGATGTTGATGGAACTTGCACAGAATACAGATAACTGGCCGCGTGTTGTCGCAACATTTGAAGAAGTTGCCAGGAGCGTTTCGAAAGAAGAAAATGCGGATC
>JAZRWV010000547.1:0-4946 GCA_045599925.1 Myxococcota bacterium | reverse complement strand
GCTCTGACAAAATGGGCTTTAAATCGTCCCGAAGTGAAACGCATCGAAGCCGAAACCGATCCCGATAACACAGCCTCTCAACGCGTGCTGCAGAAATGCGGCTTTAAGCCGACAGGTACGAATGGAGAAGAAGGACCACGGTTTTATTTTCAATGAGCAATGAGCAATGGCGTCTCTGCGCGCAATGCGCGCAGAGAATGATCGACATTTTTATCCTATTTCGTGAATATTACTTACACTCTCCATCATTACATGATTCACCGTTTAAGCAGTGAACCAGCATTTTTTCATTGCTCCCTTGTGGTTTAACCATGACATAGCTACCTTTGGTTTCGTTAGAAATGGGGCAATATGTATTATTATTATGATGGTTGTTTGTTAGATAACTATAAATTCCATCGTCAATATTACTATCAAATAAAAAACAATTAACACATGAGGAATCAAATTCATTCATAGATTTTTCAGGTTTAAACAACAATCCATTATCACACAAATAGTCGGAGGATTCAATTGAGACATTAATTACATTTAATCTATCATTATAACCATCAATAAGATAATTAATTCTCGAATCCGATCCATCATCAGTACAATAAGTAATTAATCCATCACAATTATCTAATGCGAAGTTTTCCGTTTTAACACCCCCATCATTACAAGTAATATTATTATTAGGTTTTGGTGTGTAACGTATAATATTATCTGAAATCTCAACCTCACTTGGGCTAATAGCACCAAGCCAAAACACTTTTTTCCAATAACACTTCATATACATATGCGATCATATCATACAAAATCATATTATCTTCATTCGAACATGACACCAGTGGTGCATCGGGATGTTCATTACATTCTATTATACATTTACCCTCTCGACATTTTCTATTAAGGCATTTATCATCTCTATCAGTAAAAACTTTCATATCATGTTGATCACTGCATGCATATATTTTATAATTATCATAACTATCACTTTGTTTGATTCCGATCAAATCATCACCAAAACATCTCGTGGAGGCATCAGTGCTAGCAGTGGATATATAATCATTAGCGGATGTACTTACACAATAACCTGAAAGACAAACACCTGAACGACTTTCACATGGATTGCCATTTTTGTCATTAGTATTTTTCCCACCACAATCAGCATTTTCTATATATTTATACCATTGATCACCTATACATTTTAATTTTCCATAACTCTGATCTTCTATTTCGTCAGGATTATCATTGGGATTGCATTTTGAACCTGATTTATAACATTTTCCGTCTACACAAGCCCCATTATTACAATCGATGCATGTTTTACATAAGCCGTCATTGCATTCAGAACAAGCAATCATTTTCCAAGTACTATCAGAACATTGATATGATTCATTATTATTACAAAATGGGGTGTCATCATCACATTTATCACCTTCTTTGATACACAATTCATTATGACAAACGCCTTGAGAACCACACTGCTCTCCTTCATTTTCTGAAGAACATGTGGGCTTGCATTGTCCTGCATCACATTTTTCATTCTGGAGGCATTGCTCATCTTTTGTGCACACGCCTGCAACATGACCCCCCCCACCAAGACAAATATTGCCATCAGGGCATTTGCTAACATCCCATCCAGTGTTCCAACACTTAATATGTGTTATATTATCTTTTTGGCAATAAGAAGTTTTTTCACTATTTTCTTTATTTAAATCGCATTTATCACCATTTTTAATGCAAAATCCGTTATGACAAATTGCAACTTCACCTTGAGAACCACAATGCTCACCTTCATTTTCTGAAGAACATGTGGGTTTACATTGCCCTGCATCACATTTTTCACCATTATCGCATGTTTTATAGTATCCCCATCCTCTAAAATTTTCCTTTGGGTTATTAAAATCAATACAATTTTCGATTTTTGAATCACCATTGCAACGAAAATCGTCCGTACTATTGCACTCCTCTATACAATCACCATTATAACAAGCTTGGTTTTCCGAACAAGATTCTATTGTCCAATCTGCATTTTTACCACAAATCAAATACTGACTTTTATTACTTTCAGTGCACTTTTTATCACCAACCTCACACTCAACACAATTTCCATCTTTACAGATTTTTTCAAGGCACGACTCTTCCTGCCACTGCCCATCCTTACAATATTTGCGAGTCTGCATGCCACTGCACAAAATCTCTTCATCTTTGCATTCTACACATTTCCCATCTACACATACTTTGCCATCATTGCATTCATTATTATTCTTGCATTCAGGCCCATTATTTACACAGTCCCCGTTTTCACAAACTTGTCCATTCGTGCATTCACCTAATGGATGCCATTGATTGTTTTTACAAACCTGAGGAATGCCATCACTTCCACATTGTTTTTCTCCACCATTACAAATAGATATTGTTAAACACTTCCCTGATTCACAGACTTTACCATCACCACACTCATTACTACTCTCGCATTCTAGTTTATCGACACATTTTCCGGCTTTACATGATTTTTTTTCACCACACATATCATCACTCGTGCAGTCGTTGCTGTTTTTAATACATGTGTTAACTTGACATATCTCGTCATCGCTGCAAGTTACTGGATTATTCACATCCCAATTGCCATTTTTACACTTTTGATAACTTTTAACATCAATGCATTTTGTTGTGTCATTTAAACACTCTCCGCATTTATCATTATGACATGAAGTGTATTGTCCATCTTTGTTTGTACACGACTGATATATGCCGTTGGTGTCTTTACTACAGCTCATTCCATATGGTTTTATGACTTCAGTACATGAAGAAATACCAGCATCACATCCACATTTATTACCTAGCTTAAACCATTGTCCATTAACACAAATTTCAAATGGCGTATCACTTTTGGCATTTTGCTCTTCACATTTATTTTTACCATTTTCACAAACACCAACGCCAATAAATTCACCATTGTTTATTATGCATGAGTTGGTCTTAATACCTAAAGTTTCCCATTTGTAATTTTGACATCTCATCACAATACATCCTCCTTGACCTTGCTTATATTTATAAGCATCCAGATTAAAACAGTTATCTTCATTATTTAATGTAATTTTTTCATAATGATTATTCACACATTTGAAGTATTCATTTCCAAATTGCTTTATTTCACCTTCTTCATTACACTCATTTGGCTTAAACGAGTTCCAGTCGTCGCAAGCGCTCATCAAACCACACACAGCCATTAAAATGAATATTGTTTTGGTTGTTTTCATCTCAATCACTCCTGTTAAAATGTCATGCCAAATGAAGCAGAGGTCGGAGAAAGCTGAATGGACATCGAGGTTTCGCGCTCGATATGCGTGAGTTTGTAGCCAAAAATGCCGGAAACTATAGCTCCGGAAACAGTCGCAGCAACGCCAATACCAAGCATCGCCCAGCCGGCATTATATCGATCTGATATATAAAATGGCTTATCTACATTATTCCCGCGCTCTTCATATTTATCTTCATCGGACATCGAGGCGATCAGGCCAAGACCGGTGGCGAGCATTGCGACGCCGGCAATGCCGATACCCGTGCCGGTCCACATCGCCAGTTTGTACTCCTCTTCCAGCTTTTGCGCATAAAATGCATCGTGTTCAACAATAGTTGTCTGCGCAGCCGCAAGTTCGGCTTCTTTGGCGAGTTTTTCGTTTTCAATGGCGAGTTTTTCATCCACCAGTCTTTTTATGCCGGCTTCCGTTCGTTCAGGATGTTCAAATTCATAACGCGCGTACCAGATGCGTTTCGAAACATCGGGCGAAACAGCAAATTCATAAGTATATTCACTGGCCTTTTGATAGAAGAATTTAGCTTCTTCCAGGTTCCCCTCGCTCTCTGACATCTTGCCTTCGATGAAATTCATCATGGGCGAGCGAGAACATCTCGCGTTCATTTGTTTGGCAAGTTTATGGGCATCCTCAAACTTTTTGTCGCCGACCATATCGGCGAGCATTTGCATCTGTTCATTCCACGACGGATCTGCGCCAACGTCCTTGCATTCATCAGCGTATGAAGCTTGTGCATTGAATAAAATGCCCCCCCCCAGTCAAAATACCGAACAAAATGCAACAACAACCAAGTTCTCTTGGCTTATTATTCAGATAATTCATTTCAACCTCATTTAAAAAACCTGATTTTGTACTCGTGTTTATCTCGGTTACACGTCTGTTCGAGAAAATTGCAGTAAGCAGATTCACCCGCACACCCGTATTATTATGTGAGAGGTGATTATCCACCTCATCAACACCCCGTAATATTTATTATATCATTTGTGCGAATCAGTAGCGATATTTTTACGACGCGGGCAAATACACCGGCCACAAGCAAAGCCGTAGACCCCTGTTTTACTAAAAGCATCATTACCTGACATGTTCTTTTTCAGCAGCAATATTGCCATACTGGTGCAGAATCAGGGACATATTATTGCTCAGAATACGGCAATGAATTTTATGCGGCCGTTCCAGTTGCATCACCCCGATGACGGAACATGAGCTAATAATAAAAGGTGGTCGGCTATTGCTTCGCAATACGCCCGGCCTTGTCCGCGCTATCTGCGATACGCGCGGACTTTTTTTCGTTATTGCCACTGTTGCTCACAGGTCCTCCCTGTTGCGCATTTTTTTCTTCATGCCATGGAATAAAAAAATGGCACGCATCTTTCATAAACTCAATTATTCACTCGAAGTCAGCCGGGTTTATGCTGATTGATTCTTCTAACCATTTATGGAGTTGCCATGAAACACGTTCGCTTTTTGTTGTCCAGTGCTGTTCTTTTTCTGATCTGCCTTTTTGTTACTATTCAGCCGGGGGGAGGAAAAAAACAGGGGAATTCAAAAAATGCTGTTCTTTTTTTCGAATTTGAGGCAAATACTAGATGCTACACGGTGTAGCGCCCAGTATCAGCCTAAAAAAATAATATGCGCCGCAAT
>JAZRWV010000546.1:0-7044 GCA_045599925.1 Myxococcota bacterium | reverse complement strand
GAAAGACTTGCGGTCGCGACTTTCTTCGCGTGGGAAAGACTTGCGGTCGCGACTTTCTTCGCGCGGGAAAGACTTGCGGTCGCGACTTTCTTCGCGCGGGAAAGACTTGCGGTCGCGACTTTCTTCGCGCGGGAACGACTTACGGTCGCGACTTTCTTCGCGCGGGAACGACTTGCGGTCGCGACTTTCTTCGCGCGGGAACGACTTGCGGTCGCGACTTTCTTCGCGTGGGAAAGACTTGCGGTCGCGACTTTCTTCGCGTGGGAAAGACTTGCGGTCGCGACTTTCTTCGCGCGGGAACGACTTGCGGTCGCGACGCTCCTCATCGTTGCCGCGATCGTCCCAGGATGAATTAAACGAACGTTTTTCATCATGTGCAAAGCGTGGTGCATCGTCCAGACGTCTTGGAGCGCGTCTATTTTCTCGAATTTCTTCTTCTTCGCGGAATGATGGACGGGATTTTCCGGTCACGCGCATCTTCCCATCTTTTTTGCGATCCTCTTTTTTGCGGTCACTGCGTTCCAATGATTCCTTAGATGGAGCGGCCTGACGTGGCATTGTGCGTTCTTTGGGATCAAATCCACGGGCATAGCGCACACCGGATTTGGAACGAACTGTCGGGACGTCTGTGATATCACCGCACATGGAATAGAGTTCTGCGACTTCGCCCTCGGTCAAATCGCGAAACGCGCCCAATGCAAGACCATCGAGTGTCAAATTGCCAAAAGCAACGCGACGAAGTTTCATCACTGGATAACCGACAGCATCACACATACGGCGAACGATGCGATTGCGGCCGATATGAAGCTCGATTTCAATCCACGTGTTATTGCCTGTAAACTTGATAATGGAAACGCGGTCGGGTTTAGCCAAACCATCTTCAAGTTCAACGCCGTTCTGGAGTTTTTTAAGTTCTGGAGAATTTTCTTTAAGTTCACCGCGAACTTTTGCGTGGTAAATGCGGGGGACTTTTACCGATGGATGGGTGAGTTTATAGGCCAAATCACCGTCATTGGTCAGCAGCAGGAGGCCTTCTGTATCCCAGTCGAGACGACCGACCGGAAAAACTCTCGGCATAGATTTGGGAAGAAGATCGATAACAGTTGTGCGCTGTTCAGGATCATCCAGTGTTGTTATGCATTCCGATGGCTTATGAAAGAGGACATAATTGCGTTCTTCAGAATAGAAAACCGGTTTGTTATCGACTTCGACACGACTTTTTCCCGGAATGACATGTGTCCCCATTTCGGTGACGACGCGTCCACTCACTTTAACGCGGCCCTGTTCGATGAGTTCTTCAGCATGACGTCTGCTGGCGATGCCGGCAAGACTCAAGAATTTTTGAATGCGAATCCCCTCTGGAGCTGATTTTTTATCGTTTGACATGGAAAACCTTTGTTTTGAACCATCAGACATTTTTCTGAAAATGCGTTTCATCGAACTGCTTCAGAAAAAGTGCCTGAAAACATCATCATTATCTCGTTTAAAATCGAAGCTAAAATGCTCCGAAAATAGCGTAATATTCTATCATATATCCCATCACAATTCACCGTGATTCGACATATTTCGATTCAGGAGGGTTACTATCCAACCGGGGCTCTGCCCCGGACCCCGCCAAAGGGCTAAGCCCTTTGGAATCCGCAATGTTTAAGCTGCGATGCCAATATTGCAGCTTAAGCCATATTTTCGTTAAGCAGAAATGGGGCCCTTTTTCCTCAGTTCGCAATATGAAATGTAGCGCATTTCATATTGTGAACTGAGGAGCCCGGAGAATAGCGAATCCCCCTTCTTTTTCATCCACACGCCAAAGGCGCGCGAGCGTAATGGATAGATCAGTAACTCAAAAAGTTGCCGTTCTTCTGTAATTTCTTAGTCTGCACAATGATGATGAGTCAAAATCGATAATACGGTTACAAACGCCATCATCAAAAGAAGTTTGCACGTAAAAAGGTCATGAGGAAATGGCTGTATTTCAGCGATTTCTCATAAAGGAGCCTTATGAAAATACTCAACATTGCAGCAGCACTTATCATTGGTCTGGTACCAGCACTGACATTTGCGGATCCCATGCTTCCCAAACATCAGGATGCGCAGGAAGGAGCAATGCCCAGTATTCCTCGCAATGTCACGATTCCACCCGATATTCAGACAGTTTCTGCGCCCATTGATGTATCGGCTGAAACACCGGATTCCCCCAAAGAAGTGATTCATCCGGACCCTGTACGAAAAATCATCATCGATCCCGGTCATGGCGGAACGAATGAAGGAGCCTTTGGGGTCGCACAAATCCACGAGAAACATCTCACGCTTCAGGTTGCATTGCTTTTGGCTGACAAACTTCGCAAGCTCATGCCGAATACAGAAATAATTCTGACACGTCAGCGAGATCAGGCATTATCACTTGTCGAACGCATTGACATTGCGAATCGCAATCATGCCGATCTCTTTCTCAGCCTGCACTTTAACAATTCAAACAACCCGGAAGCCATAGGATTTGAAAGTTTCTGGGTTGGACAATTCTGGGAAGCAGATATGATACGCGATGGAGTCGAAATCACGGATGAAATTCGAGCCAAACGCGAACGAGCCGGAGCGCTGAGTGAACGCATGGCTCAAAGTTTTAACCGCGCCATGAGGCATCGGTTTAATGTTCTTGATCGCGGAGTCAAACCCGGTGATTATACAGTTCTGACACGGGCTGAAGTTCCGGCTGTTGTTCTGGAACTTGGTTTTCTTTCCCATGCCGAAGAAGGCATGAGCCTTGTCACATCATCTCATCGTTCACAACTCGTCGATGCACTTGTCGACGCAGTAATTCACTATGCTCAATAAGCAACCAAACGACATTTTTCACATATAGGATGATTCAATATGGCATCGACAATCGACGAAATCAGCATTGATTATTTTGACGAAGACGGACAGCAGATCATTAAACAACTCGACAAACAAGTCCTTTCCAAAGGTGCATGGACAACCATCATGTTCCTGTTTGTCGAATGGGATCGTCGCAAGAATGCCTGGGGAGCGCCTAAAGCCCGTATCGATCGATTCCAGAAAAAAAATGGAGAATATCGCTCACAGTCCAAGTTTAAATTTACCTCCGCAAAACAGGCAAAACAGATTATGGATGTTTTCCAGGGCTGGATGGATTCCGGTGCATTTACTGGCGATGAAGAATAGACAGGAAAATGAGAACCATCCGATTCTGCGTCTTAAAAAAGCAAAAAAAACTTGAAATAATGCTACCCCTGCATACATTGACGCACTGCGTTTTTTGAGGACGCATTTCAACTTATAAAATTCGGAGAAAATCCATGTCATTTCTGGACGCCGTACGTCGTTTTTTTCATCCGACACCGGAAGAAAAAGCCGAAAAACTACGAAAAAAAATCGTCAATATGTATGTTAATGCCGATGAACGTCGATATTGTCTTCAGCAATTAGCCGAACTCGGCCCCGAACTGGCACCAAAACGTCTTATTGAACGTTTTACCTGTAGAGCAGAAAACGGAACTATTGATTCCGAAGAAAAGGAATTTACACGCCATTTGCTCTGCAATCTCGGCAGTGCCAGTGTTGAACCGCTTAAGAGTTTCCTCCGCCACAATGACAAATTCTTCAGCTGGCCATATCGCACACTCAGTGATTTGATTTCCCACGATGAACTCATTCAATTTACGGTTGAGCTACTCAACACGATAGGTCCTGAATACGTTCGCGATCCGGAACGCAAGGAGCAACTCATTTTAACAGCCAAATCCTATGAGGAAAAATCTGTTGCAGTGGCAGTTCTTCCCTATCTGGCTGATGAAAATGAAACCATTCGTTTTGTTGCTGCCGATACAGTGATCGCACATGCCCATGCGGATGGAATTAAGGCACTCACAGAACGGCTTATTGTTGAAGACAGTCAGCGCGTTCTTGCTCTAATTGCGGGTGCATTCAAAGAAAAAGCCTGGCCAGTGGATGAAGACAAACGAGAAAATGTCGAAAAAAATCTGCCTTCTGAGTTTCGTATGAACAGCAAGGGTGTTATTCTCTAGCTGACAAATCGATTTTTGCATCGATTTCTTTTTGAAACAACCTGAGACAACAGAACAAGCCCACTAAATATCCCCTTTTTTGAGTGGGTATTCTGCCCCAGGCCTGATGGAATAATACATGAAACGCATTCTCATTCTTCTTTTTGCGATGTCGCTTGCGGGTTGCGGCACATCGCATAAAACCGTTTTTGAAGGCGAGCCCAATAGCGAAGCTGAAGCAGCCTATCGTAGTGCAGTCAAAACCCTCGAAAGCGGTTCCTATGAAGATTCTATTAAATCATTTCATGCCATAAAACTTCAATTTCCATACGCCACGCGATGGGCAACCTTGTGTGATCTTCGCATTGCCGATGCTTATCGCGAAAGCGGCGAATACTCACAGGCAGCCGTAAGTTATCAGAACTTTATCCGTACATATCCTGCACATCCGGATGTCGCTTATGCGACTTATCAGGCAGCAAACTGTTATTATGAAATGATGCCAAGCGATATGTTCCTGCTGCCAGATCCCTGGCAAAGAGACAGGAAATCCACTTCTCAGGCTGAAACAGCCCTCGCAGTCTTTCTAAAACGTTATCCAAATGACGAAAATGCCCCAAAGGCACAGGAACAATACAACGAAGTTCGTCGGAGACTCGCAAATCACGAACTTTATGTCGCTGAATACAATTTTAAGCACGAAGCTTATCAGGGAGCTGTCAATCGTCTTACCGGATTGCTTACTACCTACCCGGAAGCACAAATTCTTCCCAAAGCACACATCCTGCTCGCACACAGTTATCTCAAGCTCAAAGATCCTGTGAATGCAAAACAGGTTTTAACCAAACTCATCGAAACTTATCCCGATGATGACTATGCCATTGATGCCAGGGAATGGATTGCTAATAATCCGGAAGTGCCATAAACCTTAAACATTCATACGCCTCGATTTCAAAACAAATCATACTCAATTAAAGGAGAGAACTTATGGGAACTAGCCTCAAAAAAGTAGGTACATCAAACAAAATTGGTACTGCAGCGTTTGGAATAGGTGCCGTTGGTGGCCTTGTACTCGCCATAACAGAAGCACCTGTGATTGGCATTATCCTCTGCATCGGATGTGCAATTGGCGCAGGGGTTTGTTTTAAAAATCTGCTTAAAGACTATGCCGGTTCCGGCAAACGTTTCTAATTCCGTCACTTCTCATAAAAAAGGCACCTTTTGGTGCCTTTTTTCGTATCCGACTAAATAGAATCACATCCTTTAATACTATCGCATGAATTTCGGCATACCAGAGCATCACTCCACTGTCCATTCTGACATGTCCGATATGACATAACGCCAGAGTTTTCATCGACATCACACGAGCCTGCACCATCTGTACATTCACCGCATAATATATCGATATCATACTGATTACCTACCGGTTTGCATGAACGATTATCCGGACATGTTGCGCCAAAAATCCATTTCTGGTCGATACACTGATAAACCTGTCCCACATGAGACAAATTATTTGTACAGGTGAAAAGAAAGTCAACGTAACAGTTTCCGCCATCGATTGAACATTCGCCGTCCTTGCAGCCATACATGCACTTTTCATCCGAATCATGCCAAACGGATTCGGAACAGTACTGGGGCTGTCTTCCGTTGCATCTGACCTCACCGTCCTTACAGCTTCCCTGTGTTGAAATACACGCACCATTTATGCAAACAAAGCCGTTTTTACATTTTGGCTGGCATGAAATGTTGTCCCCTTCAAACGCAGAAAATTCAACGACATCATCGCAGGCAATCAGCAAACAGCCGGCAATTAGTGAGGCGATTAGCATTCTGAATTTCATCATGCGTCTCCCCTGTCTAAAATGTCATTCCGAAACTGACTCCGTTTGGTGCAATACCAAACGAATAGGATTCATCAAAATGAGATAATTTATACCCATATATACCGGCCAAAATAGTGCCCGTTATCGTGGCTGTAATGCCGACACCAAGCAGGGTCCATCCGGCGATATATCCGCCGCCAACCTTATAGTCCTGAATATTTACCAGTCCGGCAACACGGCCATATTGAGCAGCCTCTCTCTCATTCAATACTTCTTCATGATACCCAGTGTGCTCATATTTATCCATTTTCGCAATGAGCACCCCACCGACTGTCGTGACGACAGCACCGACAAGTGCGACACCAATGCCAGTCCACATTGGAATTCCATAATCATATATTTGGTCAAACGCACCAAGTGTTCGACATGACATTTGTTCCAGCAAGGATGTGTTTTCCTGTTGGTTTTCATTGGAATTCTTTTCAGCATCAGCAGCATTCCGGTTCTGTTCACCCCCATTCTTGACGCTTTTTTGCTGTTCTTCCAATGCTTTAACTTTTTGGGCATACAGATCCCGTTCATCCGTCAGAGCCTTTACAGCCGCCTCTGTTCTTTCTGGATGCTCAGCTTCGTAACGACCATAAAAGATGTCTTTGGACAGTTCAGGAGTGGTTGCAAACTCATAGGTCGAATCACCGGCAATTTCGAAATAAACTTTGGCATTTTCGAAATCATTTTTCGCAGCATATGCAGAACCGATGTAATAATTCAGCTTGGGAGAGCGAGAACAAATAAAACTGAGTTCTTCCCCTTTCAGCAAAACCGCATCGTAATTCCCATTTTCAAGAGATGCTTTAACTTCATAAAGCCCGTCTTTCCATTGTTGATTGCTCCCCAAATTCTCACAATCGTCTGCGAAAGCATTGCCAGCCAAAAGCAATGCCATCAGAAAAGAAACGGGAAAAAGTGTCCTTGAAATTCGCGACATAACAACAACCTCAAAACTGATTTATTTAACAGGTATGTAACAGCATGTTCCTTTTGCAGAACAAGCAGCACAATGTAACAACTTATCAGTTTTTGACGACAAAACCCAATAATGAACTTAATTTTCCAGGGCTACAGCATTTAAATTTTTCTTGACTCTGCTAAACTATCAGTTGGTGGAAAGTTTAATCTCTGTTCCACATGTT
>JAZRWV010000545.1:0-3472 GCA_045599925.1 Myxococcota bacterium | reverse complement strand
ATTTTTTTAGGCTGATACTGGGCGCTACACCGTGTAGCATCTAGTATTTGCCTCAAATTCGAAAAAAAGAACAGCATTTTTTGAATTCCCCTGTTTTTTTCCTCCCCCCGGCTGAATAGTTACTCGCGAAGCGATAGGCCGAAAGGCATGCCCTTGAAAAATATTGCGTTGTTAGTCGGCAGACGCGCAGATTGTGCGCCTGCCGGCTAACAGCGCCATGCACGCCGTATTTCGCATTTTTGCGAAACAGGCGGGCTTTTTTTACTATAAAAAAACACAAAATTTCGAGTATAAGGCGACAAAAGATATTCCAGGTCTGGGATATTTGAAAATATACGTATGCTTTGGAATTTGAGAAAAGTGCGTCAGAATGCAATTAGATAATACGAAAAAAATTAACATTTTCATGATGCTGGCGGTATTGGTCATCGGCTGTAACATAAAAAAGCAGGAAAACACGGATGTTCCTGAGCCACAGAAAACTGTGGAGATAAGTGAAAGCCAGTCTGGGCAAAGTCCGATAATACCTGTTGTGGCCGGTGAACGAGCAAACGGGTGGTTCAGTATTCAGAAAAATGGGCGCGAATATGAGCGATGCTATGGCGAAAATGGCTGTAAAGAAAACGATATTAAAGTTCTTCAGGGGGTTGTAAAATCGGCAGAAGGCATTTTTTGTGGTGATAATAAAGATACTGTTTTGTTTGTCAGTGGATATCGTTGTGATGTAAAAACAGGTCGCGCAAAATGTTCTCAAAACAAGTGTTTATGCGGAAATATTGAGATTAAACGAGACGAATTGTGCGAAGGGACTGTTGTCGATGAAAAGTTTGTAGCAGGAAGTTCGCCATATTTAGTAAATTCGTTGAATAATAACGCGGTAACCAATGCCGGGGAAATGCCGAATTCAGTGACAGTACCGGAAAAAACGACAGCAGTCGTGAGAACCTGCGGCGATGAAAGAATTGTGATTGATGATGGCAATTATGCGGAATTTGACTGTCTGGAAATTCATTATTCAGGAACCGGCGGATTTAATGCAGGCTTTTGGTATTGCAGGAAACCGGAAGGCTGCAAGACGCGTGATGGCAGAATATATGCGCCATTGAGTCTGATTCATGACAACACGGAAATGATAGAGGAAAACAAAGATTTTTGTGAATATTATTTATATGGAACGGAGGATACAACACCTGAAACGACCTGCCAGACAGGGGATTGTGTTTTTCCGAAAGATGCAGATCTGAATAAAAGGCTTGTGCGTTTATCGGCATATACAGAATGGATTCCACCTGATTTTACGTGGGAATGCGAGGATAAAAACGAAAAAGGTGAATGTGAAATCACAGAACTGACGGAAGAAAGTGGAATTCCTGTTGAGGGGTTTATCACAGACACTGCGGCCTGCGAGGGTGGAACTCGTTATTGTCATGGAAAAAATAATAAACCAATGAAAGTACCGGAGGCTGCTGCCGGGTATTTATGCAAGCCGCAATATCAGCTTCCGGGGACAGAACGCGTCGAAATTGATGACAATTCACTTCGTGCATGGGAATGTACCGAAAATGAATGTGTGTGTGGCGGACTTCGATGTCCGCAAAATGCCGTATGTATCGATGAAGTGTGTTATTGTAATGATAAAAAAGTAGATCCTAATGCCAATTATGGTTGTGAAATACGGAACTATTTTGATCACAAAGCATGGGAATTTCAGTTTGTCGTTAAAAATCGCTGTTTAGGAGGACAATGTCCATGTGGGAATAGTTTTTGTTCGACGAATATGGAATGTATTAATAATCAATGTGTCTGTGGTTTGAAGGAGAAGCCGTCGGAATCGAACTGGATTTGCTCCGATATTGAAATATTTACGGATGAAGACAATCATTGGCGATGTCATGATACAAAAGGATGTGCATGTGGCAGCAATACGTGTCCGATAAACGCGATGTGTGTTGATGGAAAATGCACATGTACTTATCAGGATGTTCGACCGGGGGCGGAATACGTCTGTGAATATTCGAAAGGCCGGTATTTGTGGAAGTGTGCAGCCAATGGGACATGTCCATGCTATGGCGAAACAGTTAATAAAGACAATTATTGTTATGCACCGCACTGCAACAATGAAGCAAAGCTTTCTGTAGATGGTTGTCTTTGCGGTGGAAAGCCTGTGCTGAACGATCAGAAATCGAGTTGTTTGAAAAGTATCAAATATGGTGATGTCAATGTTGCACAGGATGACAACTACAATTGCGGTTTACAGGAATGCGAAGAAGGCATGTACTGTATTAATGGCAAATGCATCATTCCCGAAATATCGGATGGCGAAGCTGCACATCGATATTGGATCGGAAAAATGGCTGTTGATGCTGAGTTGAGCAAAGAATGTCAGGATGATGACGGATGTTTCTGTGGTTCAGAAAAGTGTCCGAAATCGTTTTATTGTTTGAATGGAACATCGTGTGTTCCTGCAAAGTATTCATTTAGTCGCGGAGGACATTGGTTTTCATACTCATTGCCCGATTATGCGGATGAAGAGTACAGCATTGATGAAATGATGAGTGGTATATGGCAATATTGTGGTGTCATGTATGATGTTTTAACGAAAGAATTGTTGATTGCGACTGAATTAAATATTGAGGAGAAGTATCCGATAGATTATGAAAAGAGTGATGATATTGGTGATTATGCCTGTGTGATATCAAGTACCGAGACTTCGGATTCTGTCGATTGGTTTGAGCAGTCATTTATTGAAAAATATGTTCCGGATGGACTGGAATGTTATAAAGATTATTGTATGTGTGGAAAATCGAGATGTTCTACAGACGAAGAATGTCGTTGTTCATACCATGAAGAAGAGCATCGCGTGACGTGTTCGTGCAGTGATATAAATGCTGTTACGGTTTATAATTCTGAGCTGGTTGGCTGTGGAGATTCGCAAATACTCGCGAAACAGGAAGATGCTTATACATGTGATTCCGAATTAGGATTTGTTTGTACACAAAAGGACAAGTGTGCATGCGGCAATGCCGTATGCGAGCGCGGAATGGTGTGTTTGAGTTCTGGTGTATGTACACCGGTTGTGAAAACGGTAATGGCTCAATAATTAGGGGCTATAGGTGATGGGACCCAGTACACTAGAACCAAAAGTTTTGGGTAATCGGTATCAGACGATAAGATGTCTTGGCGAGGGAGCAAATGGAAAAACATACCTCACCAAAGATCTCAAGACTGGTGCGATGGTCGCCCTGAAATCATTGAAACTCAAAGCTGCAGAGAATATTAAAAGTCTTGAGCTCTTTGAACGAGAAGTTCAGACGCTTTCGAGCATTTCGATTGTTGGGGTGCCGAAATTTATCGACAGTCATATTGCTGAGAATGCAGATGAACAAAGCTATATCGTTCAGCAATATATCGATGCGCCATCATTATTGGATTCGCTCAAGGAAATACATAGATTTCCGGAAGCACTTGTTCT
>JAZRWV010000544.1:0-10380 GCA_045599925.1 Myxococcota bacterium | reverse complement strand
CCGCCACAGCCGTCGTTGCCGCAGGTTTTGCCATTGCAATTCGGTTTGCAGACGCATTGATTATTCTGGCAAACATTCTGGCCTGAACATGAACCGCATGAACCGCCACAGCCGTCAGCACCGCATGATTTTCCACTGCATTGTGGTACACATTGGCAAACGCTTGAGGTCGTGACATAGTTCCAGGGGCTGGTATGACTGCCGCCAGATTGTACCTGAAAATGGAGATGATTTCCGGTTGAACAACCTGTTGTTCCTACATTGCCGACTTTTTCACCGCAGGCAACTCGCTGACCTTTTGATACGGCAATGCTGCTTAAATGAAGATAACGCGTCTGAAGTCCATTATCGTGATCAATATAGACGGCATTACCACTTGAGTTTGAACAGTTCGGACAAGTTCCGGCTGACGAACTGTATTGACACTGAACAGCACCGGTTATGACTGTTGAAACAGTGCCAGCAGCTGCTGCATATACTGGCGGTGTTCCGCCACAGGAAATATCAATTCCGGCATGAACATAAGACCCTGTACCGCGAGGACCATATGCACTCGTAATATTGCTGCATCCGGGCCATGGCCAGGCAAGACTCTGCGCATTTGCACTGATTGGCATTAAGCTCGCAAATGCACATAAAATAAGCATATTTCTCAATTTATGAGCCGCTGTCGCTTTCATGTTATCTCCTGCTCTTTTCTTTTTTTGGGGTTATTCATCAAAAATTTGACAAGCGTTCACACCGGGCTAATCTTATCAAATTTTTAATCCTTTTTAAGGAATATTATGAATAAAAAATTCATTTATAAAGAAATTTGCGAACAGACTATTCATTGCATCCTGATATTGATAAGTGTTTGTGAATGTCATTACAAAAGACGTGCATTGATGCTGGTAATGCCGAACACAATCAGATGCTGGAGATGGCCAATAAAAAAGGCACAACCCTGAGTGAGCTGTGCCTTTCAATCCGGTGTGAACTATATGTTAGTTGATTTCATTAACATATGTGCAGTTGGAAGTGCAGATATCGGAGCCTTCAGGTCCATCATCGCATTTTTCACCATTGGCGGTATCGACGATTCTGTCACCGCAGTATGAAGCGCGCTTGCAATCGCTGGTACAACCACGATATGAGCCATTATTTTTGGCTTTTCCGAGGTCACATTCTTCACCCTTGTCACTCTGGAGAATACCATCACCACAATAAGGAGCGAGCTTGTTGCATCCAGGCATGCATTGTCCTTCGCCATAAGTGCCGTTATTAACGCCATCGTCGCAAATTTCACCAGCAAAGCTTGAAACAATGCCGTCACCGCATTTCGGGAGTTTGCACTTGGTCGTACACAGTGACGAACCGTCATCGTTGTTGCTCATGCCCCTGTCGCATTCTTCGCCAGCATCGAGGATGCCGTCACCACAACGCCATTTGCAAGTGTATGGGTTGCACAACGGATCTGTGTTATTTCCATGGGTATCACAATCTTCGCCGGAATCCAAAACGCCATTGCCGCAGAGACTGTCTTTGTATTTGCAGCTCGTTTCATTGCATTTGGAATTTGCATTATAGGAAAGTCCCAGTTTTGCACATTCAGTTGGATATGTTTTGCAGGCACTACCTGTATCGCATGCTTCTGTGCCTTCAATACGCCCATTGCCACAAGTCGAAACCCACTTGCAGTTGACACAACCAAGGGCTTTGGCAGTGGCATCATTTGTGTGGTTTGCAATATCGCACTCTTCATTGGCTGCGACAATGCCATCACCACACTTATTGGCGCATGTGACTGTTCCCGGATTGACGAAACCATCCAGTGTCAGCTTAAAGTCAGCGCCTGAAGATGCACGTTCTGCATGGAAGACCTTGAGCTCATAAATGCCTTTTTCATAAAGGCCATATCTTGAATCATAAACTCTTTGAATTGTTCCGCCATTCTTTGCGTCAGGGCTCGAAACCTTCGTGTTGGACAACGAATTTTGACCTTCGACCTTGGCATGCATGCCACCGATGTCGAGGAACAGTTTACCATTGATGAATACCCAGACATCGTCATCGCCAGCAAAATTCAGAGTCTCACCACCCTTGTACTGGAATGTTGTCGAAATTTCGGTTGTAAAGTTGCCATTCTTTCCATTTGGTCCAAAGCTGTCTTTGAGACCTTGACCGTTGATTGGCGAGAAGTATCCGCTATAAGGCGCATTTGCAGAGTCAAATACATATTTTGATCCGGAAACTTTATTAAGTGTCAGTTTTGTCGAAACTTTACTGTTGATATCGGATTCGTCCCGATACCACATCCTGAATGAATCAGCACAAAGCATGTGATGGCGTTTCAAGAGATTGCTGACATGATGCCAGCCAACTGAGGTTCCTCCGACATAAGTTGGATATGATGCGCCGTTGTAAGTGCCGCCCTGCAGAAATGCTTTGCATTGAGTGGTGTTCATACTGCCACAGCAATTATTACTAATACTGTCGTTAAATACGGGTTTGCCTTCACTGTCGAGGGAGTCTTTAACAAGTCCGAAGCAAAGGTTGCCTGCAAAACCTTCAAAATCAGGGAAGCCGGCATTTTTCTTCAGCCAGGCTGCATTGACTTTAAGATCGCCTTCCAGGCCTCTGCCCTTCCATTGATCCAGGAAATGAGAAACAATTGTATCATTTTCGTTTGAAAAAGTTCTTCTGCAATCGCTACTGCTCAATTTGTTGTAAATAGTGTCATTGACATAGCCTTTTGTACTGCTTGAAACGCTGTGATTGCGACCAATAAAGTCGCGGTATGTCACATCCAGATCGATCGAAGCCGGGAAGCTTTGATTTGGCTTGGTGCAGGTATATCCGGTTTCTTCTTCGCATTTGATAGAGCATCCTTTGCCCTTTCCGTTATTACTGCCAAGGTCGCAAACCTCGCCAAGCTGCCACATGACTTTGCCATCACCACAAATCGGACGGCAATCGACGCCATTCGGGCATTCAAAGTCTCTTTCAATGGATTTACAATCGGCACTGCATCCATCACCGCCGAGGGTATTGCCGTCATCACATTTTTCGCCATATTCGAGAATATAGTTACCGCATTTGCTGGTTGAGCATTTATGCAGGCCTTTTGAAATAGAATAACAATAACCGCTCTTTACGGAACGACAGTCGGAGCCACATCCTGTCTGACCATCACAAGCTTCGTTGGGGCCTATAAATCCATTGCCGCATGTATCAAGAGTACAGGCTTTTCCTGGTGTTTTACAATAGTAGCCTTCTTCGAGTTTGCAGTTTTGGGAACAGCCATCACCACTTTTGTGATTGCCATCATCGCATTCTTCGCCTTTGGCAAGAATGCCATCACCACAAATGGCTGTACAGGCTTTGCCCGGAGTTATGCAAACGTAACCGGATTCTACTCTGCCCTTGGAAGAGCAACCGTCGCCATCTTTTTTGTTGCCATCATCGCATTCTTCATATCCGTCGGGATCGAGGAAGCCATCGCCATAACCGGCGGAAATACTGCGGCACTGTTCACCGGCATTGCGTGTACAGCAAGGATAGCTGGAATGTGATTCACCACTACCACATTGCGTACATGGGGCCGTCATACTGCCGATGCATTTATAATCACTGCTGTGTTGGCAGTTTGTACAGCCATTACCGGTCTGATCACACTCTTCATTGCCCTCGATGTTGCCGTCGCCGCATTTAACTGTGTTGATAAGCTGGCATGCACCATCCGCTGCGCAAACATAACCATCTTTGCGCGTGCAGTCGGAATTGCATCCATCCTGGGCTTCGGGGATTGAAGGGTCACATTCTTCAAACTCCGGTGTTATTTTACCGTCACCGCAATAGGGCGTTTTCTCACAGTTGGAAGTACATCCATCGCTGCCATAGGTTGCGGTATTATTGTCTGTGCCAAGATCGCATTCTTCAGGCCCATTGACTTCACCATCACCACAATAGGGCGCGTATTGACAATCTGTGCCGCATTGATGAAGTTTTGTCGTTTTATAATATGTATCGTATTCGTCACTGTTGTCTTCACCGGAATCGCATTCTTCACCAGGTTCGAGATTGTTATTGCCACATAATAGCCAACATGAATTGTATAAGCAGCTATAACCGGGTTCCACCTGACAATTGGAATTGCAGCCATCGCCATTCTGGGTATTAAAATCATCACATTCCTCATCCCCCATGATGATGCCGTCGCCACAAATTTGATCTGGTTCACAAGGTTGACCGGCATCTGGACATGTGTAATTGGGTTCTATTGTCAAACAGTCAGCAGAACATCCATCATCACCATTTGTGTTGCCGTCATCACAGACTTCGTTTTCATCGAGAACGCCATTGCCACAGTTATATTGTTGTTCTGCCATATATTGACACGGTTTCCCAGGGGTCAGACACTCATAACCTGTTTCGATTCTTGAGCAATCATTCGTACAGCCATCAAGGCCGTCGGTATTACCATCATCACAGGCTTCGCCTGTCTCTTTAATGCCATTACCACATACAGGCTTTTTGGGGGTTCCAGATTGATCAATGCAGGCTTTTCCTGCTTCCGGACACTCAAAACCAAGCTCTATTGATGAACAATCTGCAGAACAACCATCTCCGGCATTAGAGTTGCCATCATCACAGGCTTCACCACGGTCAGTATTTATTATACCATCACCGCATCTGGCTTCATTTATGCCCGATATTGCAATGGTTTCTTCACCGCATCCTGCAAATGATGCAAGTCCAATCAGACATACAGCCAATAAAAATCTATTTTTATTCATGATAACTCCTTGAACTTCAATACATTTTCAATGTCGAGTTGTGAAATGCATTGAAAGCTTCTCTGATTTTATGATTCATTTTTCTCATGGCCTGTACAGCCATCTTACTCATCTAGCATAAATGAACTTTCTAATAAAGATGTAAGACAGCTCAACCTCTTTGAATTGTTCGAAGGCAATCACAGCTGCTCAATTGAATATATGTTGTCGAATTCAAGAGTCCGTTATCTGAAGTTAGGTTTCGTCCGGCAAAATCGTAATAAGTTACAGGCAATTCGATCGAAGACGGAAAATTGTGAACAGGCTGAGTACTCGTGAAGCCGTTTTCTTTTTCGCTTTTTAGCCTATGTATAGGCAGTGGATTCGCAGGATCCCTGGATAGCGCCTAATCAATGAGCAATTTGCAATTATATCTGCACAAAGTTTTAATAGCCGTTGCAAAGCAACGGCGTCATTGCACATTGCTCATTGTAACGGCGTTGCTTGCAACGCCGCAGCATTGAACGGATCGATTAAACACAACACGAAACGAAAATGAATCCCATTCCATTCGGCGTTGCACGCAACTATTCATTGCACATTGCACATTGCTCTTTGACTTTAACCTTTCCGAACAAAATCAAAGCTTCTATCGGTGGCATGATATGAATATCCATTGGCGCATGATATACGGCATCTTTCACATCACGTTCTGTTTCAATATAGGTAATTTCTTCATATACTGGATACCAGTGGTGTGATTTAAGTGTACATGTCGGAATCATCTCTCTGCGCAAAATATCAACGGAGTCATTTCTGTTATAGACATGATATCCATGAGAACAATCCTCACCGACTTGCGAATCATTATCAATATGAGCCTGTGCATCAAAATGATACGTCATATAGTCAAGTGCTTCAGGGATGAATTCCTTGATAATGCCCTGGACTTCAGTACTCAATACGCCAGGTGTGTACTGGGCATCCTGTGAAAGCTGTGTCAATCCGTTATAGGAAAGGCTTTCGACACTGTTCAGAGACATCATTATCACGGGGGAATCGAGGAATTTTCTTAGCAAATCAAAGAGAAAATTGCACAATGCGGATGACATCGTTGCCGACAGCGTTTTGAGATATTTTTCGCCATCAATCAGCGTTAATCGATACAGTTCTCCCCCACATACGGCATGCGGGGAACCGTTTAATGCCGAATATAAAAAATGTCGTGCAACCAGATTTGTCAGGCAGGCCCTGTCATCCGGAGTGGATGCATACATATTCGATTCCGCCCGCATCATGTTCGCACATCCCTGACTGTAGCCAATCAACATGAATGGCGTTTTTATGCGGCGCATATCCTCTTCAATGACACTTGAATTATAAGCCAAAGACTTGATATTGCCCGTATCTGAACGAATGATCTTGATTTGACGCTGTTCCTGAAGTCGTTCAAACGAAGTCCGAAGCTCTTTTCCGCGTTTTCCCTCTGTAATGACCCCCATTGCAGCTAGAATGGTCAGATTGACAGGGCCCTCTTTGGGGCGAATATCAATCCAAGTCAATGGATCATTGCGGCGTTCATGTCTGTCATTTTCACGATAATACAATACATCAATGATTGCATTTCTTCTACGAATGCGTGAAATAACAGAAACTTCAGATGCTGATATGCCACTTCTGACCTCAAACCATTTGCGAACCTGGTCGATATCATCCATCAGATTTTGATCGACGGTCTGAATCATCAGAGCCTCATAAGTCCTCGCATAAAACTTCTTAAAAACATCTTTCTCAAAAGTATCCGGATATTTATCTAATACTGCAGAAGCCAGCCGATAGGCATATCCATAGGCTTTTTCGACTTTTCGAACTGCTCTTTCATCCATTTCGGAATTATCGTTGACGCTGAAAGGCTTTATCTGCCCGACAAGAACATGTCCCAATGCATCTGCTTTTTCAAGCGCCCTCACAAGTTCCGCAAGTTCATCTTCGTCTGAATACTTCGAAACATAAGGTGGACGTTTGGGCGTTTCTTCATTGATTTCATCCGAAGTCGATATGCGATCCGATTGCATTCTAAGTTTGGCTGCAACATAGGGTGTGACAGATGCATTAATTTGATGTGCAATCTCATACAATCTTTCAAAATACGATTCAGATGCATGATTTCCGCCAGACATATATTCCTGACGGTTTGGGAATTCGATGCCTAGCAGCTCACTCATTAAGGCAATTCTGTCTGCAGGCTTTTTTAAGAGACTTTGATCCTGGCTGATAAAACTCATCAAAATGCTTGTTAAAATGCGATCACTGTTTGAACCGGCTTCGTAAAATGCCGCCGTCGCAAACATTTTCCCTCGACGCACCAGATAATCCAATAGACGAGCCTGATTGAGCTGAACAATTTGGTTCTGAATTCGACTCGCAATACCAGCACTTAAAAGGCGTCCGACATCTTCTGGTGTCAGCCAGCTCGCAAAACACTCCACGACTTCATCCGACTCACATCGTTCTGTGAAGTCATCCAGACATTCGGAAATATTACCAATATGGGGCAATACATCTTCTTCGGCATCCAGCAATGCCTGGAGAAAATAGTCGATATTAAAGTCCTGAACTAGGAATGAACCTTCGCGCGGCTCCTGCTTCTGAATTCGTCGCTTTATCGCTATTAGACGGTTCAGCTTTTGCCGTTGTTCTTCCTGAAATTCATCTCCATGATGGGAAAGAAGCCACTCCAGCTGCCTTATCGTATACCCTGCAGCATACTTGTATATTCTAGCTCTTGTCGCTTTGGTGTCGATTAGACAAGGTCCCCCGTATTTGTAATGGTGTTTGAACGCTTCTTCAGAAACTGTATCGAAATCAAACAGCTGATTTGCACTTGGAAGAAGTCTGAAACGATGTGAATATTCATCGTATTTGGATTCCTCGTGACTAATTTCTGGTTTTTTGAACTCTATTCCTTTAAAAATGCGATTCAGCATCTGCAAAACCGGAACAAAATGCGAAAAATCAACATCCGGAAATGCCCGATCAAGCAGTTCTTCGAATTTATATCGATCAAATCCCTTTGCCTGAACACATTCTTTGATAATCTGACAAATGGATTCCGTTTCGTTCAATGAATCAAAACAGAAAAGTGACAGCATTTGAGCAAGATCATGCGGACAGGCCGCATGTCTGAGGTCGAGCTGAATGCCGAGTTCCTGGCATCTGGCATGCCAATGCTTATGGCGATCAAGGAAACGATCCAGATGAGGTCCTGCGATTTCCGAAAGTGTGCGAACTGCCGCATCTATCAACAGAAGAAGCGGTTTGTAGCCCGCAACTTCAATGATCTTCGCTTTCTCATATTCCGGATAAATCAGCATGTTGAAGAAATGTTCGTCAAAAACGCCCTCCCCATCTTCAAACTGAACTTTCCCCTGCTCTGATATTCTGACACTGATATGGCCGTCGAGCAATTCAGACAGCAGAAGTTCAGTCTCTTTCTGCAGAACATGGAAAAGCGGCGCACTTTCAAGCGCCCATTTCAGCTTGATAAAGCTTTCGGCCAGACCGTCAGCCGTGAGTGCGCCTTCAACTAAATCGACATCGATCGAAACGGGATGGTCGACGTCAATTTTATATATTCCAGAAGAAGTGGAAAAATGCTCAAGACGGCCGTGCAGATCACTTTTCCCGAAATTCAGTCTCAACTGACGGATATTTTTTGTTTCAATTTCTCCGTGCAAATGAACATCGAAGTGGCCTGTCAGCTTTGTCTGAAGCTCGTCTGATGTGCGAAGTTCTTTGACAGGTTCAATGCCGTAATGGTTCTCCAGTGAAACATCAAGTCCACTTTGGATATCCGTCTGAATATAGCCGAAATCATCCTTTGTCAGTTTCAAATGGAAATTTCCACTGCATGGAGAAAATGTCGTTCGCGATTTCACAATATCCAGCGGAATATCTTCAATCCAGGCTGCATTGCCCAATACGGAAAGATTTGTGGAATGTACAAAAAACGTCGAACTCGAAGCTTTAATGCCAAAATCCACGATGCCATCAAGCTGAATTGCGCCAATTGAAAGTGGCATCTGAATATCATATTTTAATCGTGGATCATGAGAAATGACGCGGATTTCATCCAAATACAGCTTTGAGCCTTTTTCGAATTCAATGCGTCCCTTAATGTCCTGACCAATGCCCATTATCGACAGAGACCACTCGTTTTTATCAAGTTTTTCGCCGCATTGAATCAACGAGTCTTCTGTCGTTTCAATCAAAGCCCTGAAAGACAGCAGCCTGGCATCATGCCCTGACACATCGGCACAAACATTTAACGCCAATTGCTCACAGTTTCTCGAGGTTTCAAAGGTACCATGCACGGTGTGCGAATGCGAACCGTCAATGTCGAGGTGAAGTGTTCTATCCCCCCGCATCAGAATGCCAAGCATCATCTTCAAAATCGAAAATGAAGCGTCGAACTGTCCCGAAACATTCTCCACCATGCCGAGAAATGTCTTGGACAAACTCGTTCCCTGCTGACTGGTGACGCAGAATTGAGAAAGCAAATGCGTAAGCTCCGGCTCAAACCGGCTTAAAAAAATCCAGGGAATTTCAATATCCTTGATAGGAATTCGTATCTTATCGCTGATGACACCGTCGCCATTGATTTTAAGATGCAGATGCGCTTTTTTATCCGATAATTCATCGACATCCGACGTAATTTCTATTCTATTGAGTTCAAGTCCGTCGATGGCTTTGTCGATGGTTTCTTCGCTGAACTCCCTTGCCTTGTTTAAAAATTCTTTCGATTTTTCAAAGACTGTCGGACTGATTTCTGCAGCTTTTTCACTTGTTTTTTCTGCTGCAGACACGAGGTTTTTCCAGCCTTTGGAATTCGTCAGTCTGTCGAGATACGGTGTCGACTTTTCTCGCCATAAACTGCCTGCTTTTTTTATGCCCTCGCTGTTTCGTATGTCGGATGCCCGTTTCTCCAAAAAGCACCCCGCTCTGTTCAAAAAATCGCTATTTTTGATGCGCGCAATCAGCTCATTTTCCTCAGCATTCTTTTCCTGCGGTGCGATCAGTGCGCGGAACTCGTCCATCGTCGTAAACAGATTGGCAAGCCGAATCGGTTTGCTCATGGAAACGGCGAGTTTCTTAAGGGAAAGGTGATTGGCGAGGTTGTTGTGACAGAAAATTTCAAGCTCGATGGATGTGTCAGTGGAAACTTCAAGGCGTGCGGCCCGGTCACTTAGTGCAAGCGAGTGAATGCCGGGAATGAGATTTCCGGAGGCTTTTGCCTTCAGCGATGACAATTCGGCCGGCATCGGTGGATCGAGCATCACACTGGCCTGCGGTGCGTCATCGAATAATGTGTTGTCAAAGCAAACTCCGGCTTTCAAGGTTTTAATCATCTTTATTATATCCGAGCAGAAATCAGGAAGTTTATTTGAGCCGCTGTTCAATCGCGATTTCATCGCAATTTTCGCTGCGGCCATTCGCTATTTTTCGGCTTTGCCTTCAAATACGCGAATGCTTGCGCTGCTATTGTCGCTTTGCGCCAATACGCACCGCCATATATTGCCATTGTGCATCCTGCTGATACACAGAGACTTTAGTATAGACCAGG
>JAZRWV010000543.1:0-1633 GCA_045599925.1 Myxococcota bacterium | reverse complement strand
GTGCTTCAAAGGCTCATAAGATTCTCGATGATGCCCAAATTCCTTATACTGTATCAACAGGAAATCACGATTATCGTTCGATGAATTGTGCACAGACGACGGCTGCTGCGCGGCATGATTGTCTGGCGGGCGTCGGCCTTCCGGAAAATAAGATTGAACAGAACTATCTCGAGGAAGATTACGACAAGGATCGAGAAAAAACGCACTTCGGTGAGTTTTTCAACGACAAGCGGTTTGCTAAAAATAAGTGGTTCGGTGGGTTTTACGATACGGCCAATTCCTATTCGACTTTTGAGGTCGGTGATCTCAAATTTCTCATCCTGGCTCTCGAATTTGCTCCGCGAAAAGACACGCTCTGCTGGGCTGAATCGATCGTCTCTCAAAATAAAGATCGCTATGTCATTGTGGAAATCCACAACTATCTTACGACTAAAGCTCAGCAGTATCCTAATTCAGATAACCGGTATTCCAGCGATCCAAGCTGGCGATTTGTGCTCAACGGCGCAAATGGTCTCGAAATCGCTAAAGAACTCACACGACGATATTCCAATATCATTATGGTTCTCAGCGGCCATGTCAACAGCGCTGAACATCGATATGGAAAGACAAATAATGGCAATTCATTAGTCGAAATTCTTTGCGATTATCAGTCTGAACGCCCTGTTTACGTCAAAAATGGTCAACAGATTGGCAATATCAACGATGCCTGCGGTGGACGCACGGATGCCGGCGGAAATGGATGGATGACGTTGCTGACCATCGATCCCGTCAATACCTTCGACAGCAATGGAAAACCCAAGGATAACGTGACGGCAAAAACATTCTCCGTTCGCGGCGAGGCTGCTTTTGATAAAGGGGATAAACGCCTTTATTGCTCGCATTACCCCAAATATCCGGAGAGTAATTATTTGCCTGATAACCACCACAATTATTCGTTCGCCCTCGATTTCTCAAAGCCGATAGATTATCAGTACAAAAACACTGATCTTTCCTATACAGCTCGCGTCGTCAATGCCAATAAAACCGGTGAGCAAAAGTATCCTCGTACTGCAATTAATCCTGAAAATGGCGATCACGTCGTCGTCTGGATGGATGACTCGAGTAATGCGGATGGGAAAAATGAGGATGGCTCTGCCCGCTTCGATATCTATGCACGCGTATTTTGTGCAGGTGGCTGCAATAAAGTCGAAAATATTAAAGTAAGTGAAAATGCTGGCCATCAGCGTTTGCCCGATGTCGCAATGGATAGCAAGTCTAATTTCGTCGTCGTTTGGGATGACGAAACTGGCGACAAACATGAGGTCAAAATGCGCGGTTTTAAATCTGATGGTTCAAAACTGTTCGATACCCGAATTGTTAATTCGAATGAAAAAGGAACGCAAAGAGATCCGGTTATCGCCATGACGCCTGGCGGTGATTTTGTCGTCGCATGGAATGATTATGCTACCGGGGCTTCGCAGATTATGGTTCGTGGATTCAAAAAGGACGGAACTGAACTTTTCCACGATCGCGTTGTCGCTGACAGTACAAAAACGCCCGTTAAACCTGCAATTGCGATTTATCCCGATGGCAGTTTTGTCGTCGCTTATCAGAGCAAAGACGATGCGGAAATTTTGGCAAGGGGATTCAAAGC
>JAZRWV010000542.1:0-9391 GCA_045599925.1 Myxococcota bacterium | reverse complement strand
GTTTGAAATTGTGGTAAGAGATGTGCCGGAGAAACTTGTGGCCGATGTGTCAGCGCATGAAAATACGTACGGATAAGACCATCCAGCTCGGCCACCGGCACCAAATCCGCCGGCGCCGCCGCCGCCACCGGCGCCGCCGCCGCCCATTCCTTCTTTTTGTGTATCAGAGCAGGCAGCTGCTGTACCTCCGCAACGTGCATAAGAAAGCCAATAACCGCCATTTCCACCATTGCCGCCAGCAGCACCAGGTTCAGGTTTGCCACCACTGCCGCCTGTCGTCGTGACTTTCAATCCGTTGAAATTGAGATTTGTCGAATTGTTTTTGGAGGTTGATCGGACAACAACGCCGAGTGCAGTTCCACCGGTTCCACCAGCTTCTCCGCCTTGTCCTCCGCAACCGCCATTGCCGCCGGCAGCCGCATAACAGCGAGTATTATTGGACCCATTGTCTTTCAAACATTGATATACAGCACCTCCACCACCAGCACCGCCTGGGGCTCCATAAGCTCCTCTCGCTTTGGTTCGGTCGCTGGTTACTCTGAGTGTCGGTATATTAGTCGAAAGAGATACTGTATTAAATGACAAGACTGTTTTCGATGAATCGCCGTTGCTACCGCCAGCGCCACCTGAGCCATTCTTGCCCTGCGCATTGGTATTAAACTCTGGGCAATACCAGTCATAGCCTCCTGACATATCCTTTTGTTTGTTTATTTTTCCGCCTAATGCAGATGAACTTGCTGCTTTTCCATCGACATATCCCCAGCCATGAGTCGTCCATGAATGACCGCCGCAACCGCCATATGGCTGAGTTTGGGTCGATGAAATATCTTTGCCACACGTTTGGTTCGTCGGTTGGCAGGTATTGTTTTTATAGGATCCGGTTGTATAATTTGTATCTTCACCACTCTTGTTTTCTTGATAATACGAATTTGAACCATTGGCACCCGAAGCGCCTGCTTTAGGACTGGTGGTTATACCACTAAAGCTATACCCCTTCGGAGCTTCCAGCGTAATTATGGTGTTGTTGAGCGTCAGATTTTTTGCCCCACCACTGGCATTGATGCCAATAAATGTTGCGCCATCCCTGAGCTCAAACGGCAAAACACTATTGCCTGCGTTGAGTTTAATCTCAATATCGGAAAGTTTTAATGACAGCAGGGCACTGGATATCGGCTGCATAAATGCATTCACACTATACACTTTCTGATTGTTTGTTTGATTGGAGATATCAGGCTGCCATACAAATGATGTTTTGGTGTCACTCCTCGTCCAGATATCGTGATGAACGGGTAAGTCATATTCAAGATTGTTATTGGATTTGTCTGCACGCGTAAAACCGCCATAAATGCGAATGGCTTCTTGGGGCTGTTCCTGTTCTGAAAGTGTCGGCGCCAGCTGGTACTCTGAATGCGTAGATAATTTGCCGCTGGAATCAATTGAGTTCACTTCTGTTTGGGCATAATAGCTAAACTGATAATGATTGGGATCAAAGGTCGATTGGTCACGTTTGGCATTAACCAGAAGCGAGTGAAGTTTGTATGCACTGATTACTTTGCCTTCTTTGACGTGACCTTCTTCATCAGGAAGATTGGCTGCGGAAAATATTTCAAGTCTGCCATTTTTCTGATCAATTGTTGCTAATGTCGGAATGCCTATGCTGTAGCCTAATGCATTTGATTGATTGATATCTTTGATGGCTGTTGTGTTGTTTATCGAATAACTGCCACTGGCGATTAATATATCATTATAAAACTTGTCAGCCGCTGCTTTTTCGATTGCTTTAACAAGTGTACTGCAGGGTTTTACTGTGATTAAAGATGTATTGCTATTATCGAATTTACAAGAATTGTTGTCGTTTCCATTGGCAACGCCAGTCCCTGCTGATGCAACAAATATCGTATGATTGATATCATAATCCACGCCGTCACAGTTGGAGTCGAATTTGTCGCCATAAAAGTCATATTCTCTGGGATTGAATAGCGGAACACATATCGGAGTATATTTTTCCTTGTCATCCACGATTTCTTTTCTGCTTTGTAGTATGCCGAAGCGGCAAAGATTGATTGAACCGTCTGAATTGACTGGGAGTTTGTATCCTGTAGATGTCGGATAAACGGAAAACAGTACTCCGTTTTCGTTTGTGACGCCATTCATAATAAAGTCATAGCTGCCGTTTACATCAATGACACAGGGAATCAAGGCGTCTTCGTCCACACGGCCGTTACAGTTATCGTCCAGCCCGTTAAACTCTGGCTCTCCATTGATATTCAAGCCGTCACCCTTGGTAAAGTCTGAAGACATGCAGCTGAGAGCGTAGTCTGTCATCAAAGTACATGAACTGTTGCAAGCCGCAAAACATTCACGATTATCTTTGCCGCTGCAATCTTCAGACGTGCAAAGTGATCCGTCACATCGGCAGCGGATTGCAGACATTAGTCCATCGTTTGTGGTCACTGATTTGACGTAATCCTGAGATGTCGGGTGATAGGATACCATCCCTGTTTGTGGGTCGATGACCGTATTTGATTCTGTGATTCGGAATGTGCCTTCTGAATTGGTAGCACAGCTGCACTTTTCTGTTCCAGCCTTGCAGTTGACTACCGGCTCTGCTTCACAGGATATTTTACCTTTGTTGCAGATATCCCCCTTTTCCGAACGCTTGTTGCAGGTTTCGGCGTATTGGTAGGTTTTACCTTCGACAATATCTGTCCAGCCAATCTGATCGTTCTTGCCATCTTCGGATGCGTCGCAGTATGGATTGATATCGTATTTGATAACGTCATTCTCGAGATTTGCGAATGTGCTGCATTCTGCCGCATGGATTAATTCGCCGCCTGAATTTCTTAAATTGCACCATTCCGAACAGGCAATCGAAGTCGAACCTGCTAAAAGTGTCGATCCGTCGTTATCCACGCCATCACAGGCTTCAAATGCTTCAGGGTTAATATTGGCATCTTTGTCGTTGATATCGTATGACCACGGCGACAACAGATTTTCTATGCTCGTATATTGAAGAATGACTTTTTCGCCGTCCTCGGTATATGTAACCGTATTCGTAGCACTCAACGGAGTCGTCTTCCAATCCTGATTTGCCGTGTAGCAGTACTTGTCATTCTGGGCGCAGCAAATCACAGTGTTATTCGAATCAAATGTCAGTTTGCGTTCAGATGGAATTTCATTGTTTTGCGTATAATAGACATCGATTGTGGGATAGGTGTCGCCGTCTTCATCCAGAGCATAAACTTTTCCCTTATTTCCCACGTCTTCAGCTGTGATGCGGTAAATATCTTCAGAAGAGCTTGCTTTGGCTCGTGCAGAGGAATTGAGAAGTTCAGTCTCACAGCTCGCATTTCCTGAACAGTCACCCCAACCAAAGCTACATTTCTCAATACAGGCAAACTTGGGAATATCTGAATTCAGTTTTGCAGTTTCACGCCAGTCACTGCTGTAATTTGCTTTATCTTCCGGCTCGCAGGTTACTGTAATGTTGTTTGACTGTGGCGTTGCACAAGCGGCCCCACAGACAGAGCAGTTACTCACGGTTCCCATAAGCTCAAATGTATCAATGACGCCATTGCAGTTAAAATCGGTAACGATATCATCTCCATTTTCATCCACAATATCGTTGCAGGAAAGCGTCTTGTCGTAATACACATTGGGATTGCTGTCGTCACAGTCGATGCCTGTTTTTGCACAATGTCCATAACCAGAGCCATCGCCGTCTGCATCATAACATGAGGTGCATGTTCCAGAATTTGGAACACATGCCATTGTTGTCGATCCAGAAGCAACAGACACGGATTCGCAGCTAAAGAAATAAGGACATTCTTTGTTTTCATTTTCACACGGCTCAAGGCACATGCCGTTATAGAAAACCTGTCCGGCTTCTTTGCATTTATTTTCATCCGACTTGCAAAATTCAACGCCGTAGGAAATATCTTGTTGAAGTGTTTCGGTCATGTTGCGTCGACATAATGCAGCAAACGGTGATTCATTAATTTCGGATTCTTCCAGTTTGACAGGTAATTCAGAAATATCGGGATAACTGAGTTCACCTTTTGCCACGACCTGGCATGTCCAGCCACTCGGACAGGTACTATTTTCCTTCTTTGTGCAGGAAAATGAACAAATGCCGATATCATCCGTCATGCTGGCCTGTGAATTGTGTGTAAGGTTGTAATTTTCAGGATTGATGCGGCTGTCGAGCAGTGATACCGGGATTGGCTTGGATGGGGTAAATTCGACATCTTCGCCATCGATGTTGAGGTGAAGATCCTTTGATGGAGAAACGCTGAAAATACATTCGCCTACGCCACAATCGCTTCCCGAACGGCATAATGTCCAGAGTAATGTGTTGTTCTGACATTTCCCTTTTACGCAAATCTGGCCGTCTGTACAGGCTGGCTTGCACTCATTTTCTGAAATTGATTCGCAATAACCATCAAAACAATGCTCGTAGCTCTCACAGTCATCATTGCTTTCACACGTTTTTTCCTGATTTGGTGTTTCAAAGAAGCATGTATTGCCAATGCATAGTGCACAAACGCCATCTACGCATTTTTTGCCGTCTGTACATGCCGGTTTGCATTCAGTTTGGGGCTCGAGATCTACACACATATTATCCAAACACACCTGATTGGCATTGCATTCATTGCAGGCTGTTGATGGATCGGGCTTAGGTTTACAAATGCCGTCTTTACAGATTTGTTCATCAGTACACTGTTCATTGCAGTTGGAATCCAGTGCAGATGAAGAGCTGTCATCACATCCAACAAGACTCATTATTACGGCGAGAATGAAATAATATCGTTTATTCATAAAGGCCTCACAAGAAAATATGTTATATGTAATATATTATTGTCTAAGCGCAGTGTTGAAATGCCAAAAGGCTCATTTCAGCACTCTGTTTGAACAACAATAACAAGGATGTTCGGCGTATGGCAATGCCATAGCCGAACACAAATTCAGCGTATCGGCGAAGCCGATAGCTGAATTACCGTAAAATTCTATTCGACATCATATTTGCAGGCATTGGAATCCATGCCGAGTGTACCGGTCGTATAGTTAATCATGATTTCGATATCGGCGACGTTATCCCAGTTAATTTTATCGTTTTCTCCCTTTTTCGGATCGAAGACGAGTGTATAGGTCGCCATGAGAGGATATCCGTTCAAACCTTTGTAGTTCGTAACGCCGCTGAATTCGACATCGTCGGAGAATTCATATTTTGTCCCTTCGGAAACTTCATACACGCCTGCATTCATGCCGTCTGCAAACGGAGAAGCCGTGAAGGTTGAGAATTTTCCATAAGTCGTGCGAGACCCGATGGTCGCAGTAATTTTGTCGATATTTTTGTGGCAGGAAAGAAGCTGCGTTTGACCGCCATAGAAAAGCGAAACGCTCGGAGTAGCAGAACCGCTTTCACGAATCTTCTTGCCTTCCTTAGAGATAAAGCGGACTTCGATGTTATCGATTTTGGCATTGCAGGATGTCGCAATGTTTGCAAAGTTGGTTCCGAGGTTGAACGAACCGCTGTAGAATTCACCAGCTTTCAGTTCATCGCCGATGGATCCCGTCACCGTGTAGCGCGTTTGGGCACTGACAGGGAGATTGCCTTTGGCAAGTGTCAGATGGAATCGGTCTTCTGCTGAAATATCATTAAATGAAGCATCGGCAATGCCGAGACGATCTCGCAGAGAAATCGTAACCTTATTTGTTGAATCTTTACCAGAACCGCAATTGTCAGTCAGATCATTAAGCTGTTCATAAAGTTTTTCGAAATCGTTGGTACCGCGGGCGGTGTAAATCGAACGGCGAAGTTCGACAAAGGGACGAACTGTGAGGTATTCGATGGCAGCCAGGTAATCGGACAAGTCATTGCGTGCATATTCAATAAAACTTTCAACCGATTCGAGATCTGAAGCTGTCTGGAAGAAGTTTGTTGCCGAGAATAGCTGGTTGCTCATCAGCTGATAGCGAGCCAGTTTGCTGTCGTACTGACTTGCAACGAGCTGTGCTCTCTGGACAATGGTCAGGTAGTTGATGAGAGCGCGATATTTGGCGATTTCTTTTACTTTGACAGTATGAGCGAGCGGGATTAAGTCGAGTACAACGTTTCTGAACTCGTTGCGCATGATATCGAGATCCTGAAGATCACGTTTATAGGTATCTTCATTTTCCATATCAGCGAGAAGCTTTTCGTTGGCTCGTTCGAGATTACTGATATAGATTTGCAGCTGTTCGTCGTTGACAAGAGCAGAATTGCCCTCCTCATCTACTGATTGTACAGTGAGAGCATCGAGGGCAACGGCGAGGTTTTTCTGCAATTCTGCGAGAGAAAGATCCGTATCGCGATCGAGTTTTTCAATTTTATATTCAAATGCATTCTGTGTCAGAGCTGACGCAGCTTCTGCAGCAGCAATTGTTGTCTGAAGGCCAGCATCGGCATAACCCAATGATGCAGCGGCTGTTTTGGAAGCCTGTGATACCAGAAATGTTTTTGCGGCGTAAGGTGCTGTTGAACCAGCGCCCAAAACGGCAGTATTCACAAGAATGCCTTCCAATGCAGATTGCTGAGCTTCATCATCCGCGTCATCCTTGAACTTGTTGACCCAGATGTCGGAAATGGTTGCAGCGGAAATGATCGATTGCATCGTTTCCTGAACAGCCATATTGTCGTAGGCCATGTCTTTCCAAGACTTCAGTGCTGTTTGCTGCGCTGTATATTCAGCTTCAATTTCTGTTGTTTCAAGCGACGAAGCAGCTTCGCTGAAAGCGATTAGGTCTTTTTCATATTGTTTGATGGATGTCAGATTGGTATTGATATCATTCAGAATTTTTTTACGAGCCGAATACCACTCTTCGATGTTCTTTGCATAAGCATCCAATGTTGCAAAGTTGTTAGCCACTTTCTGGCTCAAAACGTCGTATTCTGCCAACGCTGTCTGATATTCCTGTTCAGCTTCGCGATAGGCGAGAATGGCGAGACCTGCTTCACTGACAGACATGCCATCGGTATAGCTGACGGTGTCTTCTTCGAGAGCAAGATTTCCGCCGGCGCATTCTTTCTGAATATCGGCTTCAGACTTTGTGGTTTCGGTTTTCTTTGTCTTTATGCACTCATTATATGACGTGATCTGCGAAATTGTACTCGATGACTTCGCTGGATCACTTGTGACGTCGATTGCAACTGGCTTGCTTGATGTTCCGGAAATAGAAAATCCGCAGAAATAGGGATCCGTAAAGAGCATGCAGGTTTTCTTTTGTTCATCCGTGGTACAGTCGGACGGATAACCGCAAAGATTGACGATTTCAGCTCTCATGGATTCAAGTGAACTCAGGTAGCTGTCTTGAACCGAAAGCGATTCTTTTTCACTGTTGTCAAGCATCGTAAAGACTTCAGTGCGCTTCTTAACAGCTTTATCAACGGAATCTTTGGCTGCTTTTTGAGCTTTTCCAAGAGCAGTCAGACCGTTGCCGGTATCAAGGCTCGTGTCGACAAAGATTTCGCCATCGCGCATGAAAACGAGATCCTCAAAAGTCTGATCAAGCGACTCGATTTTGCCGATAATGCTGCTCAGATTCGCACCATAAGAGGCATTGAGCGAACCCTGGTCGGCTTTGAGATTGATTGCGGATTCGAGAAGGCCGGCAAAATACAAGTCAAACAGATAGGGACGAAGTTCTTTTGCCGTCTGAATTCGCTTGGCATCGTCCTGTAAAAGGACGTCATAACGGTTTGCACTCAGTCCAAGCGATTTTGCTACGGATTCCCAAGTCTGAGCGAGTTCGCTCAGAATTGTGTTACGAGCGGAACTCAGCTGGTAGCTATTTTCACCGGAACCGACAGCACTGCCGGTGTCAACAAGCGTCTGAGAGAGCATTTCGAGTGTTGTCTGCATGAATTGTTTGTGCATCACGTCATGCTGAACATCGAGTACTTTCTCACGATATGTTTTGAGAAGATTGTTATTGAAGTTATTCAGGGTTGAGGCGGCAAATGTATTCGAATAGACCGCACCTTCGAGCCAGGACTTTCTCACATCCGTATCCTGATTCCAGGCCAAATATTCCTGTGCGAGATACGATTCTCGCATCACAGAAATCCATTTGTCCATCAAAGCAACCTGATCTGCAGTTTCGAGTTTGTTATCGAGATATTTGCGTGCGAGTAAATCTGCAACGCAGAGGAGTTCCGGACGTTCATCGCAGAGATTGCAGCTGTCTTTTGCACAGGCGTCTTTGAAATCCTTGAAGTTGTGAATTTCGATATTCTGGCATACGGTCACAATCGGATCCGATGTGGGCTCACTGGATTCGACATCCGATTCGAGAACTTTCTGAAGAATAGAAGACAGGCGTGTATCATCATTGAGAATGGAATCTGTGATGAGGGATACACATTTCCACTGTTCATCCGAAGAAAGTGCACTCAGTGCTTCCATTGAGCTGATATCTTCGCATTTGGAATATGCCTGACATTCAGCAATTTGGTCTGTTTCAGTGAGAGTATCACATACGATATCTTTGTATGGTGAAAAAGAAGCAAGCGTTTGAGCGAGTTTTTTGATGTGTGCGGTTGTGCAGACATTGATTGGCTCGTCAGATTCACTACGAACGGTTTCATTCTCTCGCTGGTGCTCATGAATCGACATGTTTTCAGAAATTGCACGTGTATGAGTAACGGCAAATTCGCCTTCCATTTCGGAATCATTCCATGTGCGGATGATATTTTCGCCCTGAATGGCGCTTTCGCGATAAAGCCCTTTAAGTCCATCGACGATTCGACCAGCGAATGTCAGTGACGAGGCATCGTATTCATAGAGTTCAATGCGGAGGTTACGATTGACCTTGCTTTCTGCATCAAAAAGAACGCTTCCTGCCGGTGCATAATTATTGGTCGAGTAATCAGCTGCAAAACAGGGTTTTCCGCTTCCACAGTCGGCAGCACTTTTCTTGCTCATTTCCAGAGCTGCCCATGTTTCCTCACCATCTTCAGCAAGATTTTCCGGCGAGAAAATATCAATGCTGCTCACAGGAAGCAAAATTCTAATCGATTCGATGTCAGAAAATGCTGTAACGGTCGCCGGAACGGTCTCAATTCCCATACGAATGGGAAGTTCGATTCCGGACAGAACCTTATCTGGTGAGGCATAACCTTCATAGATGCCTGAAGAAACCGGAGCATCTGCCAACTGAACCTGGAAATTTCCGGCATCTGTGAGGATTTCAACATTTTCACTTTCGGGGGTGATACTCTCACCAGAACGCATTTTGCTTCGGTGTTTCTGTACAATTTTTGCTGAATCGATATCAAACGAATACGTATAGGTACCGTCTTCATTCTTAACGCCTTTGGCTGTCTTGAGTACCGGCAGCTCGAGCCCTTTGA
>JAZRWV010000541.1:0-3026 GCA_045599925.1 Myxococcota bacterium | reverse complement strand
TGGCTACGATCCGACTACGAATTTGGTTAAGTGTCCGATTAAAGCGGGAGAAATTTGAGAGGGGGGAGCGGCGTATTGCAAAGCAATAGCCCCGCGGGGGGAGCCTTCCCCCCGCCAAATCAATTAATCTCATTCATCCGGAATAATGATATCCCGAATCACAGGCATGTGCTGCATATTGGTATTGCCGGAATCTCCAGCTTTAACAGGCGGAACCGCAGATATTTCGCCGACTTCGTCGTAAACGCGGGAATCGAAAACATGGCCGTTGGGATAAGCTTTGTCGCCTGTGTGTGTGCCAATTTCGGTCGGCGTCGCCAGCTTTTCGAGATCATGGCTGAACATGAGCCAGTCCAGAGGTGAACCGCGCTTGTTGTTCGTTTTGCTGCTTCCCTTTTGATCGACCGGCCACTTGTCTTTCTGGGCATAAAAGATGTCCATCAGTGCGGTGCTTGTCAGAACGGCTTCACGGCCGTCGGCTCCTTCTTTCGTGTTGAAATCGCCGCCAATGACGACGTAGTAGTTGCCTTCTTTCTGTTTTTCCGCAATTTTTGCCGAAAGCGGGTTGAACTCCTTTGCATGATTATTGGTGTGCAGGTGGACGCTCACTGCCAGAAGATCCCGATCGCCAGGAATGTCGATAACGGACCAGGTCCACTGACGATCATAGTAGCTGTCGATGTAATAAGTGCCGTCTTTCGTCGTCGTTTTTTCGTACTGGGACTGCCATTCGCCTGATTCAAGAATCGGATAGCGTGAAATAATGCCGTTGGGCTTTGCCGAACTTGAAACTTCATCGAAGTTGACCTTGTCCGCAATGATTGTCCCTCGAAAATAATGATATTCCGGGCCGAACACATTGCTGACGAATGCATCGAATTTTTCTTTGGATGCTTCAAATGAAGTTTCAGTTCCCTTCAATATTTTGAATTCCTGAAGCATAACAATGTCGGGCTTGACGGCCATAAAAATGCGCTGACTTTCGGGGGCATCGTAGCTTTCGTCACTGCCGGAGGTAATATTGGCTGCCATCAGGCGGATATGAGTGCCGTTAACCGGCTGCGGTTCGGGGGGAACTGGCGGATCGGGGATCGGATCCGGTTTGATTTCGTTGTCGCGATTGGCAAGGTGCAGTGTGATTTCTTCGCCTGCATATCGGCTGTCAGCACTTTGTGCTGTCAGCGTGACTGTATATTCGATGTCGCCGTCGAGCTCACTGTCGTCCTGGCCTGTAATGGTTATCGTTTGCGGCACAGAATAATTGCTGGCTGTAAATGTGATCGTTGACGGAGAGACTTTGCCTTCGGATTCGTCGGATGAGACAATTTGAATGGAGACATCTGATGAAGGAACTGAACTCAGTGCAATGGAAATCTGATAGGAATCTCCGGATTCGCTTGTGATGGGATTGCCTGTGCGGTTGATGATATAGTCTGTCGCTGGAAGTGTTCCGTCATCAATGCAGATGGCTTCAGCTGTTGCCTGAATGCCATTCCACGACGCATCACTGCTCGTCGCCGTAAACGTTATGGTCACGCTCTGGTTGCCGTCAAGCTCGCCGTCGTCGATGGCTGAACCATAAAATGCAAAGCCTGTCGTCGCATTTTCCGGTTTCAGAACGGTACTCGTCGCCATGAGTGAGAACTGCCCCGGATCGCTCACGGTTGCCACAATCGTTACATCCGATTTGGGAACGGAATTGAGCGAAACGAGGTAGCGCTTGCTTGCGGTCGCGGCCGATTCGTTAAATTCCTGCGATGTTGGCGTAACAATAAGAGACGGCGTTACTTCTTCTTGAGACTGTGGCTGCTGTGTGTCTTTGTCATTCGATTCTTCGGTACATGCCAGAAGGGAAAACGCCAGAAAAATAGGGGTCAGAATGAGAATTTTGCGCATAATGTCTCCTTATTCCGGAAGAATCACATCACGAATGACAGGCATGTGTTGGAAATTATTGCGAGTCTGGTTGTTGTCCACCTTCTGACATTCATCCAGACGCATCGCATCGCGTGGATTGCTGCAGCACATCGCCGTTTCTTTGCAGAGCCACGAATCTTCAGCTTTGACCGGGGCAATATCGGCAAGTTCGTTGTAGTAATCGTAAACTCTCGAATCGAGAACATGACCGTTGGGGTAGCAGTGAGTGCCGATAGAAACAGGGACTTCGTAGGCTGACATGTCTGAATCGAAAAGCAGATAGTCGTAGTAATCATCGCGTTCACCGCTCGTCATGCCATTGTTGTCCTGATCGACCGGGAAGCTTGTCGTGCTGCATGCAAATCCGCACTGTCCATGTGCGCATTGGAATTTCGCGGCACCAAAGGTACTGCATGCGCCTGAACGCTTATCGGTATTAAAATCACCCCCCAGAACGACGTAGTAATTGCCCTCTTTCTGTTTTTCGACGATTTTATCACGAAGCACGGGCATTTCACTGCCATTGGTCTTTGTGCCGAGGTGAACGCTCACAGCGAGTAATTCGCGTGGACCGGGAATATCGACAACGGCCCAGTCCCAGTTGCGGTTTGATTGCTTGTTGGAGTTCCAGAAACCGGAACTCAGAATCGGATATCGGGAGATGATACCATTCGGAATGGCTCCGGAACCTCGGGAATAATAGTAATTCGTACCAAAAGTGTTGTCGATCATGCTTCGGATGTCGTCGCTGTCGTCATCTTTGTAATTGAATTCCTGAATGACGACGACATCGGGCTTCATTGCCTGAAACATGCGCAACCCCTTGCCATCATTGTAGTTTTGGTTGTTTCCGGATGTGATGTTGGCACTCATGAAACGAATTTTTATGCCTGATTTTTCTGTTCCACAGGTAGTGTATTCCTGCGGACAGCTTGGATCATCCGGCGTTTTCGTGCAGTCGACATCCTGCTTGCATTCCGGCGCATTGGGAGTCGCGTCGCAGTCGATTTCATGCTTGCATTCCGGCGCATTGGGAGTCGCGTCGCAGTCGATTTCATGTTTGCATTCCGGCGCATTGGGAGTCGCGTCGCAGTCGATTTCATGTTTGC
>JAZRWV010000540.1:0-6149 GCA_045599925.1 Myxococcota bacterium | reverse complement strand
CTTATGCCGGCTTCATTCTATCAGATTGGAAAGGATGAACAGGGGAACGAAACGCGCACTCATCTTTGCACATCCTATACCTCAGAAAATGTTCCAGTCGGCGGATGTCTGCATGTCGAATGCAATATTCAGGAAGTCGTTCTTGGTGATATTGTACTCGTCGCAAATGATGACGGAAAAGATGGCAAAACGACTGTTGAATGCAATGAAAATAATAACGAAGATCGCATTTCTGTGACGGAATGCCCATTGATTGTGAACAGATAATGATATGGGGGCGCCGCCTATTGCCAGAGGCGACCGGCTCTGGCAATACGGCGAACGCGCTGCGGCTATTGAATACGCCGCAGCCGCGCTGCTATTTCGCTATTGCTCAATACGCAGCTCTATTTTTGGAGGGAGGCACCAGCTGGCAATGAAGGCCGTATGCCCAAAAGGGCATAGGCCGAAATGCATGCCGTATTTCGCGTGCAACGCGAAATAGGCATGCCACAAAAATTTATTTGGAACAGTCAATCGGGCCGTATTTAAGTTTCTGATCTTTCATAATGCCAATTGTATAATAGGCATTTCGGGAGCTGCCTTCTTTTAAGTATTTATCAGTTTCGGGAACGACGCCTGCGATTCGTTCGCATGCACCTGGTCCGGTTTCGTAACCGCCGGCTGCCACAACCGTCTTGCCAGTAATCGGGTCGAGTACGAGGAAACGCGTGCCTTTATCCGGTTTTGGGGACCACAACATATTGATGCTCCAGGCTTCAGCTTCTGCGGGAACAACACCAGTTGCACTATGACCAAACTGACCTTTTGAATTGGCGGAACACCATTCAGTGCCAGTTCCTATGCCCTGACCATATAGTTCGCTTGTATAAGCGATATGCTTGTCGACATCCATCGTTTTGCTGGTTGGCCACCAGTCTCCGCCATGAATTGCCTGGTCATGATCGGTCACGCAGTGCGATTCCTTTGGAACACGGCCTGTATTTGGCAATGAAACCGGTCCACATCCATACTTTTCTTCAATACGTTTGACGACATCCTGTGACATGCCGCACTTACTCGAATCTGGTATAAATGTCACTCTCAGCTCATAATCATATCCGCCGGGTTTACTCGCCATTGTATCCGCGACAATATAATATTTGCCTTTTTCGACATGGGTTCCAATCGATTCGTTATTGCCCATCATGCAAGAATTCGCATCAAGTGTTTTGAGCAGTTGTGCTGTGACATAATGACTGCTCACTTTGATACCAACAGCGAGTACGCCGGGCTCTTTGATATTGACGACATAATAGTCTTCTGGACCGGAAAGATCGTAATATTTAAATGAAGTGTCACTTTTTTCTTTTTGCAGGACTTTTAGGCCTTCGAACACGAAGCAGTCCGGATAATTAGAAATGCAGTTGGATTTGCCCTTTGTGCTTCCCTTTATGACGGTTGAAAAATCCGTAATTTCGATGGGTTTGACATCTTTCAGGCAGGCTGGTGACGGATCGATACAGGCTTTATTTTCACATTTATTGAGGCATTCTTTGTCATATCCCCATTCGAAACACCCGTCGCTATTGTAGTCGCCGCATGTTTGAAGGGTATTTTGGACGCACTGTTTCTCATCTTTCGTGCATGCGTTTGTGCAAGTCTGAGCATTGGATTTGCATTCGTTATTTTCGCATTTATCCGGGCAAACGGTGTCATTTCCCCATTCGAAACATCCGTCGTCGTTGTAGTCACCGCAAGTCTGAAGAGTATTTTGGACGCACTGTTTCTCATCTTTTGTGCATGCGTTTGTGCAAGTCTGAGCATTGGATTTGCATTCGTTATTTTCGCATTTATCCGTGCAAACGGTGTCATTTCCCCATTCGAAACACCCGTCGCTATTGTAGTCGCCGCATGTTTGGAGAGTATTGTGGACGCACTGTTTCTCATCTTTCGTGCATTCGTTTGTGCAAGTCTGAGCATTGGATTTGCATTCGTTATTTTCGCATTTATCCGTGCAAACGGTGTCATTTCCCCATTCGAAACATCCGTCATTGTTGTAATCATCGCATGTTTGGAGGGTATTTTGGACGCATTGTTTTTTACCTTTATCACAATCATTTGAACATTGTTGTGTATCAGGATCTTTTTCATCATGCTGATTTTCAATTTCGATTGTTCCGGTTTCGTCGCAACCCATTATGCAGAGAAATAGAGCAGATAAGCATAAGAATTTTTTCAGTTTCATGGATGATCCTTTGGATTGTGAGTAGGTTCGAAACGGTATGTATTAGGGGGATAGGTTGTGCATTGAATGCTAATGTCATCATGCGTGACCCCGATTTCGCGGGGAGGGGGTATTCAGAAACAAAAAAGCGCGAGGTATATTGACAGCGGTTGTAGAGAATTATCTCTACAACAGTGTCAATAGCCGAGCGCAAAAGGCCGTATGCCGGAATGGCATAGGCCGAAAGACGAGCCGTATTTTGCGTCGTAAACGACGCGAAATAGGCGTAGAAAAAAGAATTAAGATTCGAAAGGGGGCAGTTTTTTCATTGTCAGGCGGATATCATTTCCGAGACGTGTGATATCGGAGAAATTGAAATTCAGAGCATCAGCCATGAGCTCGACACCAAGACCGTGAATACAGGCGCGTGCATCTGAACCGCCAGTCAGTTTTGGTGCGATATAGAGATGCACCTGATCGATGAGATGGCGATCGAACATGGCTCCGTGAAGCGTTGCACCGCCTTCGCAATAGAGCGTTGTGATTTCGTATTTCAGGGCAAGACAGCGGAGTACTGCACTGAGATTAAGACCGTTTTTGTCTTCGTCGATGACTTCGATAGAAATGCCTTTATCTAGATATTCAGAGAGATTTTCTGGATTTTTGGCCGTAAAAAGAATCGTTTTTTGTGAAGTTGTATTGAAAACGTTGAGATTGAGCGGCAATCGGAGTGTTCTATCGAGAATAATGCGAACAGGCTGACGGTAACAGCCCTCAAGGCGAACATTGAGCTGAGGGTTGTCGAGCAGAATAGTTTGTGTTCCTGCGATGATTGCGTCATGTCGTGCGCGTTCTCGATGGACATCTTCGCGGGCTTCTTTTCCTGTAATCCATTGAGAACTTCCCGATTTTGTCGCCGTATGGCCGTCGGCTGTCATGGCCCATTTGGCTGTAATAAAGGGGCGATCGAGGCGTGTTCGCGTAAAGAAGGCCTCGTTGAGGAGAGTGAGTTCTTTTTCGCAAAATCCGACGACACATTCAATTCCAGCATCCTGAAGCCGTCGTATTCCGGTGCCACGAACGCGAGCATCGGAGTCGACTGTTCCGATGATACATTTTTTAATGCCGGCTTTGATGAGTGCCTCGGTGCATGGGGGCGTTTTTCCGAAGTGATTGCATGGTTCAAGCGTCACATAAATCGTCGCATCGTGCACATCAAAGCCACGATTTTGAGCGTTTTTAAGTGCTTCAATTTCGGCATGAGGGGTGCCGGAACCGTGATGAAACCCACGGCCCAGTTCGATGCCGTCTTTGACGATAATCGCACCGACCATTGGGTTTGGGTGAGCAGCCCAGCCACAGCGAGCTGCTTCGTTCATGGCTTGAATCATCCATTCTGTATCGTTCATGGTGAGCACTTTCCAAAATTCAATATTCTTCCGGGGCATTGCACCGGGGACTCAACTTAATGGCTAAGCATTTAAGAATCCGCAAGTTTTAGTGATGATATCAATATTAACGTTTGAGATTAGCAAAGGGATTGTTGCTGAATTGTGTAGAATTTGATTTGAAAGATTTTGATTTATCGCGGTTTTTATTGTCTTTACCGGTCTGAACGGGCGGTTTGGAACTGGTATTAGTTTCATCCTTCAGGTTGCAGCTTAAAGAAATGCGCTGGCGAATGATATCGACTTCAATGACTTTGACGCGGACGGCATCGCCGACACTGACGACTTCGGACGGATTCGAGACAAAGTGATTGCTGAGTGCAGAGATATGAACGAGGCCATCCTGATGTACGCCGACATCAACAAAAGCCCCGAAATTGGTTACATTTGTCACAACGCCATCGAGAATCATTCCGACTTTAAGGTCCTCAATTTTAGTGACTTCATCGTTGAATTTGGGAGGTTCAAACTGAGCGCGAGGATCGCGACCGGGCTTTTGAAGTTCGGCGACGATATCATTCAATGTCATGAGACCGACTTCATCGGAAACATAGCGAGTAAGGTTTATTTTGGAGATGAGGGCATGATTTCCGATGAGTTCACGCACGGAACAACCCATATCATTGGCGATGGTTTCGACGAGTTTATATCTTTCTGGGTGAACGGCTGAGGCATCGAGTGGATTTTCACTTTCGCGAACGCGAATGAAGCCGGCGGCCTGTTCGAATGTTTTGGGACCAAGTCCGGACACTTTGAGGAGTTGTGCTCGCGAAGCAAAATTACCGTTCGTTTCGCGATGGGCAACGATTTTTTTTGCCATCGAAGGGCCGATGCCAGCGACATATTTGAGCAGTTCCGATGAAGCTGTATTGAGTTCAACCCCCACGCGGTTGACGCAGCTTTCGACGACTTCTTCGAGCTTTTTCTTGAGCAGCGGCTGATAGACATCGTGCTGATACTGACCGACACCGATAGATTTGGGGTCGATTTTGACGAGTTCAGCCAATGGATCCTGGAGTCGTCTGGCGATAGAAATGGCGCCACGGACTGTCAAATCGAGGTCAGGAAACTCCTCGCGAGCGACGTCGGAGGCTGAATAAATACTTGCACCGGATTCTGAGACCATAACGACGTAAGGTCTGGTATTTTCGGGAAGCTTTTCGACGAGGTGACGGACAAAACTTTCTGTTTCTCGACCAGCTGTTCCATTTCCAATGGCAATAGCTTTGGAGGGGTGACGATGGAGGAAGTCAAGCAGGACTTTTTCAGCTTCAGCTTTACTCTTTACCTGTGGATAAATCGTCGTATTTTCGAGGAATTTTCCAGTTTCATCAAGTGCTGCACATTTGCATCCGGTACGAACGCCTGGATCGATGCCGATGACTGCCATAGCACCAAGTGGAGCTGCTAGCAGTAGCTTTTCTGCATTCTGTGCAAAAACATCAACAGCTTCGCGATCGGCATTTTGTTTTAAGTCGATGCGAACATCAGATTCAATGCTTGTTTGCAGCAGGCGTTCAAAGGCATCCTGACAGGCTTCGACAAGAAGTTCGCCAAATGGGGAGGCTGAATTGCAGTTCATCAAACCAGAGATGTGATTGATGGCCATGTCTTCGTCGATTTCGATGTTGGAACGAAGAAATCCGTCGTGTTCGCCTCGGCGAATGGCTAGGAAACTGTGGCTTTTACAGTCTTTAACTGGGATTCTGTAATTATAGTATTGCTCGAATTTGGAACGCTCTTCGGTGGCTTTATCCGTGCCTTCTGAAACGATAACGCCGGAATCATTCATGAGCTGGCGCAGATAATCGCGAACATCGGCTTTTTCAGAAACGACTTCAGCAACGATATCACTTGCGCCTTTGAGTGCATCATTAATGGTTTCAATACCGAGTTCAGCATTGATGTATTTGCCTGCTGCACTTTCCGGTGAATCGTCAAGCTTTTGTGAAAGAATGTCGTTTGCGAGTCCTTCGAGGCCTTTTTCGCGAGCAATCATTGCACGCGTTCTACGCTTTGGTTTGTAAGGCAGATACAAGTCCTCCAGAACGGCTTTAGTCGTCGCTTCCTGAATTTGCTTTTTGAGTTCCGGTGTTAATCTGCCTTGTTTTTCGATTTCAGCAATGATTGCATCACGGCGTTCATCGAGTTCATTTAAATAGATTTGTCGTTCTTCAATGGTGTGGATTTGGACTTCATCCAGACCGCCGGTTTTTTCTTTGCGATAACGGGCGATGAAAGGAACTGTTGCCGATTCTTCCAATAATTCGAGGACTGCAGTGACAGAATTCTGAGAAAGTGAGAGTTCTGAGGCAATAATTGAGCTTAATTCATCTTTTGTCAGCATGGACTTCCCTATCCGAGAAAAGCCGGTATCGGCATGAAAGCCGTGATATCGGCTTTGATAAATGAAAAAAATTTCGAGCCCCAGACAGGGGCTCGATGGATGGAATTATGCTTCTTCCGGGCGTGTTCTTCGCGTTCGGCGCGTTCTT
>JAZRWV010000539.1:0-12416 GCA_045599925.1 Myxococcota bacterium | reverse complement strand
GGACGAATTATGGCTTTTTCTGAAAAGAAGTGAACTGTGTTTCGTATTTGCCGGTGAAAATTGTTGAAAATCGATAACAAATGATTGCTTTAACTTTTCGTAATTCTGGTGCAGTGTATATTGGTGAGGGATAATAGCTCTGTGGATTGAATGTGCACTGAGTAATGAATTGGTAAAATCCGAGACAATATGAGGGACGCGTATTCCAATCGAACTTGGGCGATTGGAATAGCGGACCTGGCTGCGCGTATTGTACAATAGCGCAGCTCCAAAACTAAAATGAGGTCTTTATGAAACAACAATATTTATTGGCTGCGTTCGTGGCATTGTCATGGTCTTTGTTTGCTTGTGGTGATGATGTCCAGAGTGGTGATGATATCGATAATAAGCCATGTGAAGGGGGCGAATGTCATATAGAGCCTGTTTGTGAAGGCGATGAATGTGATGTGGAGCTTGAACCAGATCCCTGTGATGGTGTTGAATGCGAGTCATGGCAGGTATGCGAAGCTGGTTCATGTATTGGTGAAAAGCCCGAGGGGACGTCATGTGAATCGATTGTATGCAGCGAGAGTACGGAATGTATTTTGGGTGAATGTCAACCGATTGTGATTGCTTGTGGTGACGTGTTTTGTGATGTCTCGAAAAATGAAGCCTGTATTAGCGAACACTGTGAAGTGATTGATGTTTCTGATGAGGATAGTTGTGGAGAGGATGAGTATTTTTCTGAAGGAACATGTGTGCAACTGCCACCGGATGGTGAAGTGGAGTTTGGAGATGAAGAAGTCATTGAACCCGTAGCTGGACATATGGAGGTTTCACCGACGAGTGGGCTGAAGACATATCGAGGGGGAAGGACAGCCGAATTTGGGGTTTCTCTGGATGTCAGACCGAGCGACACTGTTGTTATTCCCATTAAGAGTCTTAATAAAGATCTGGGAACTGTCAGCCCAACGAAATTGAAGTTTACGCCTGATAATTGGGAAGATGTTCAGGTCGTAACAATAACGGGAACAACCTCTGCAACGGTGGACAAACAAAAGTATCAAATTCAGGTTGGGCCGTTAAATACGAGTGATGCCGCGTTTAAAGATGTTTCCAAAGTTCTTGTGGATGTGACTCATGTCGATGATTTAAAGGGAAAGGGCTCTTGTGGTTCGGGAAAAAGTCCGGATGACAGTGGCGAGTGCATCACGACCCCAGTGAAAAAAATCAGTTTTGGGTATTCGTCGTATGCACTGAGGCGGAAGGAAGAACGAACGCTTAAGGTTAAGTTTGAACCAGAAGATGCTTCGAATCAGAATCTGATCGTAACTCTTTACAATGAAACCAGTGGCAAAACGTTAAGCAGCAGTGGGTCTGTTATTCGATGGACGACGGATGGGCCGTCAATAACTTTGATTGAGAAGGCCAAGAATGCGCAGAAAGTCAAACTCACGGTGACATCCGAGAGCAACAGTAAACTCAAGGCTGAAACGTATATTTATGTGAAGCCGTATACGAAACCGAGTTATGATACGGTCAAGACGCTTCGCAATTTCAACTTCAAGTGTAAAAATAAGTCTGAAGCGAATTATTCGACATCGTGTGAACCGGATTTGGGGGATTTGTCGTGTGAAGTTTATACGGCCTATTCGGTTGAAGTTTTTAATAAAGACTTATTTAATAAATATGTAAAACCCAATCTGATGCCTGTGAAACAGGAAGACGGAACGACGAAGTATTACGGGACGCGAGCAAGTGTTGTGGCTGCAGCTCGATTTTTAACCGTGCAGTTTCCGTATGATATTCCTTATTATATGGAGAAAAAACGGGCTAATCGCTTGACAAACAGTGACTATATCTGGATTTCGAGCGAGAAACGCAAGGCTCCCGAAAAAGCTCGAATATATGGGTTAAACTTGAGCAAAACTGCCTATGGGCGAGATAAGGCGGATGAGAATTATGTCGTATTGACGAAGAAAAATTCCGCCGGGGAATATGTGAATGCGGACAATATTGCGTCCTGGGCCTGTCCAATCACCAATTCGAACGGGTATAAGAATCTCAATGGAATGGCGTGTTCGAGTTTTGTGACCTGGGCTTTCCGAAATGGGCGTTTTCATATAGGAGCCTGGACTTCGTCTCAGATAAACGACTATCTTTTCCCTGGGGATTTGGAGGGGCTTGAGAGTTATTTAAACAGCAAGAATAAAAATAATGCCTATGATGAAGCGTATGAAAAATTAAAACTTATCAGGCGAAGTGATTTTCTGGAAATGTCTAAAATGGATGGTACTGAGGACATTAAAGCAGGTGATCTCGTTTGGCATACAAAGGATTCGAAGACTGGCTTTGCGCACATTGCGATGATTCTTGGTCTCAAGCGAGATGCTAATGGCAAGATCAAGTCAATATATGTGGGTGAAGCGACGAGTGCAGGCAATCATGTGGAGCAGTACACGTCGTGGAGCAGCTTTAAGTCTGACACGCACTGGACAAATGCCGAGCGTGGCCGAGTTGGTTATGTCATCAAGATGGATTACGTTTACAATTACTATTCTCAAAAAGACAGCAAAGGAAACTATCTGAAGGATTCTGACGGGAACAAGCTCGATGCCAATTCCTGGAATTATACGGCATTTTGGAAATAGTTGTGGATGCGATGTCATCAGGAAGGCTTGGAGGTTGATTTTTGGGGAGGGGAAAGCCTTCCCCTGCGCGGCTATTTGCAAAGCAAATACGCCGCTACCCTTTCTGATTGCAGCATTGATATCCGAATTTTCTGATATTGCTCAATGTGGCGTCTTTTTTAGTGTTTATTAAACACGGGAAATGTTGATTTCAAACCGAAAAGAATGTGAGCATTTATCTCGTTTTTGCGGTATATGAACGCGCCGTTTTTACGGCAAGTCTAAAACTTGTTACCGCTGAACTGACAGGAATGCAGATATGAAAGTTGTCACAATTGGTACTGGATATGTTGGGATGAATACAGCCGCCGCATTGGCATGGATAGGACATGATGTGTGTGGTGTGGATATTGATGCCCGAAAAATTGAAATGCTTCGTCAGCACAAGGCTCCAATTTCAGAGGCTGGTCTGGATGAACTTTTGAATCACGAGCTTCCGTTGACATTTACGACGAATCTTGCTGATTGCATCAACGATGCGGATGTTGTTTTTATTGCCGTTGGAACGCCGTCTCTTCCGAATGGGGAAGCCAATCTGGCCTATGTGATGAGTGCTGCGAATGATATTGCCAAAACGCTGACGCCTTCGCATGATGTGACGATCGTTGTCAAATCAACGGTTCCCGTTGGTGTGAATGGAATGCTCGAACGCCAGATACGGGATGCCATTGCTGAACGTGGTGGAAATTGTGAGCTCCTGCATTTTTCGTCCAATCCGGAGTTTTTGCGTGAAGGATGTGCACTGATGGACACGTTTTATCCTGATAGGTTTGTCATTGGAACCAAGGATGACAAAGCATATCAGATGCTTCATGATTTGTTTGCCCCTATCATTGAGCAGACTTTCAAAACACCGGATTTCGTTGAAATTCCCAATCCAAGGCCTAAAACGCAGTGTCTTCGCACCGATCAGATTTCGGCCGAAATGATTAAGTATGCGTCCAATGTTTTTCTGGCATTGAAGATCAGTTATGCGAATGAAATTGCGGGGCTGTGTGAGAAACTCGGTGGCAATATGGCGGATATCAGCCGTGGAATGGGAATGGACAGACGTATTGCTCCGTATTTTCTGCAGTCCGGACTTGGATGGGGGGGAAGCTGTTTTCCGAAAGATTCCTTGGCGTTGTTGAGCATTGCCAAAGACTACGATTATCCTATGCCTATTGTTCAGGCGGCATGGGATGTCAACGAGGCTCAGAAAAACAGACTTATCCAAAAGATTTTGGATAAACTTCATGTGCTTTCCGGCAAAAGGGTTGCTGTTTTCGGTCTGACATTCAAGCCGAAGACGGATGATGTCCGCAATAGTCCGGCTGTAGATATTGCAAAGGAACTCGTCCGACGCGGGGCTGTTGTTCAGGCGCATGATCCGGAAGGACTGGATCTGGCGCGTGTCATTTATAAGGACGAAGGCTTTGTCTTCTGCGATGATCCTGTGGATGCGGCTAAGAATGCCGATGCAGTCATTATTGCAACGGAATGGGCCTGTTACCGGGATGTCGATTGGAATGCCATTCGAAAAGTCGTTCATTCACCGAATCTTTTTGATGCCAGAAATCTTCTTCGCAGCGAGCAGACAAAAGTCGCAGACTTTGTTTATGTTGGACTCTAAATGAAACGACTTTCCATTATTTTGGCTGTTATTTTTTGTGTTTTGCCTGGCTTTGCCCTGGCAAAACCTGATTATTCTGTTTATGCACCTGCCTATCTTTATAAAACTGGTCTAAGCTGGTCAGAATCTGTTCAAAATGATGTTTTAGTTAGTGATGAGGCTGCAGACGGCAGAGCCAATGATCCGAATGTTCAGTTTCCAGGTGTGATGGCTGAATATTTCGAAAATCTCCAGTCTGATCCTGATCCTGAGGAACTCGTTCGAAGTTCGCACTATTGGGTTTCCAATGAAAATGCGCATTACGTGTGGTATCCGTATGTGCGCGATTTGGGTGGTGTCATTTCCGGCGTTGGTACGGATCAGATTTATCTCATTGCCGGCTGGATGCAGGCTTCTCTGATCATTCCGATGGATTTTGATCGCAAAATTACGATGCTTCATTTGGCATATGGTGCAGCATTTCTGGATTCTGAGAATATTCAGCAGTTTCTTGAGTTCTGGAATAATAATGCTGAAGAACGCATGAGACATTCGATGGAACGCTATTTTCCTGATTTGGCTGGACAGGTTCTGGAAATCTGGAAGACCGCTCAACCGATAGTGCGTTCGAGACTTGGAAAACTCATCAGGAAATATGGTGTGAAACATAAAAATGATAAAGCCTCCGGTGTTCCTACGTTTGTAACGGATGAAACGCAGTATCAGCATATCCGCATGCTTTGGAAAAATCACAGAGTTTATCCGGTTTGTGGTGATCTGACGGGGACTGTTGGAATGAAATCCATTGCGAATGCACTGAATAAAGCCGGCATGAAGATGAGTGTCGTTTATACTTCGAATGCCGGGCAGTATTTTTCTTATACGCCGGCTTTCAAACAGAATTTTATTGACATGCCATTTTCTGAGAAATCTTTGATTTTACGCACGCGTCAGCTTTCTTCATTAGGTGTGGCGGAGCCGGATGATTATCATTACAACATTCAGAATGCTCAGAATTTTCAGCGCTGGTTGAAGGCTGGTCATATTTCTGACATGCCGAAAATGCTTCGAAAACGTTCCAAAACATCGACGATTGGACTTTCCATGATTCTGGAAGAGCCGGAATCTGGCGCATAATAGAGAGTTTTATGTCTTTTATCGATCGTCTCCGAGAGCGTTTATTCAGGGTGAAAACACCTGATTTTTCTGAGATTCAGAAAGTGAATGTTCGCGATAATTATTCGAAGAATAAAGCTTCTGAAATGAATGAATTTCAGGCCGGGAAAAGCGAGTCTGGGGTGAATGCCGTGAGTGCAGAGGGGGCATTTCCGAGCAGGGTTTTGTTCATTTGCAGCGGAAATATGTGCAGATCTCCATATGCGGCTGCACGTTTTTTGATGCTTGCGAAAGGCCGTTCTGTTCAGGTGATGTCGGCAGGGACACTTCGCCTGACAGGACGTCGTGCGGCACTGGAAATGATTGAAACAGCTCGTGAAAGAGGTCTTAATCTGGATGAACATCGATCAAGTGCTCTGACGAAGATGCTGATTCAGGCCTCAGATGTCATCTTTGTGATGGAACATTCACATCGATTAGAAGTGATTCGCATTTGTGCTGAAGCAGAACCTCGTCTTGTGATGCTTGGAAAATGGCTTCCCGAGCCTAAGGATGAACTTGAGGATCCCATGGGAAAAGATCCGGAAGTGTATCGTTCAGTGGCAGATGAAATCGATACTGCGCTGGAATGCTGGTTTGAACAGTGGAAATAGCCGGCTGTTGTATTTGATAGAAACGTAAAGTGGATTGGCCGGCTTATTATTTTTCGCTGTGTATGGACGGCCAAAGGGCGGCCATAGCAGCGAAAGGCGGGCGTATTTGGAACGCCGAAGAGGCGATCCAAATAGACCGTCCCCAAACACAAGTACCCACATGTGGAATATTATCGCTTTTTGTGGTTGAGTGTGTGAATATTCTGTGCATGTGTGTGTAATGGGTTGAATTAATTTCGACGAATTGGGCAGATTTGTGTTGAGCCAATCTATTTTGGAGAGTAGAAGATTGAAGAGAGATGTGTTTTATTTTTTGTTTTCCATATATGGGAGGATGATTATGGAAAAAGTTGTTGCAGTAGTATTAGGTGGCGGACGGGGTAGTCGTCTATTTCCATTAACGCATGAACGTGCAAAGCCGGCAGTTCCGTTATTTGGCAAATATCGTCTGATTGACGTAACGATATCGAACTGCATCAATTCAGGTATTAATCGAGTATTTTTGCTGACGCAGTTTTTGAGTGCCAGCCTTCATCGTCATATCATGATGGCATATAAATTCGACAATTTCTCGAAAGGTTTTGTTGAAATTCTTGCAGCAGAGCAGACGGAGCGCAGTCAGGACTGGTTTATGGGAACGGCGGATGCCGTTCGAGCGACACTTCACCACATCATGCATTTTGCCAGTGAGGAAACGCTCATTCTTTCGGGTGATCATCTATACAGAATGGATTATTCCAAGATGATCAATCATCATCGGGACAAGGATGCGGGGCTTACGATTGCTGTGTATCTTGTTAATCGTGAAGATGCATCGAGAATGGGGCTTTTGCGAGTGGATGAAAACGGATATGTTGCGGAATTTGTTGAAAAGCCTAAAGATCCTGAAGTGATTGAACGTTTTAGGGCGCCAGATGAAATGTGTCGTCAGGTCAATCTGAATCCGGACGATGGCTGGTATCTTGCGAGCATGGGGATTTATGTTTTCAAGACAAAACTGCTCCAGGATTGTCTGAAGGGGACAGAGAATGACTTTGGCAGCCAGATCATTCCTGGATTGATTGGCAAGGTTAAGATAGCCACACATCTTCACGAAGGATACTGGGCTGATATTGGGACGATTTCAGCATTTTACAAAGCCAATATTCAGGCGACGCAGGTTGATCCTCCCTTCCCGCTTTATTGTCCTGGGCATCCAATTTTCACGCATATGCGTTCACTGCCTCCTGCTCGTGTCATTCGTTCGGCCATTCGTGACAGTCTTGTGGCCGAAGGTACTGATATTCATGGTGCGATTATTTCGGATTCAGTTGTTGGTGTCAGAAGCATCATTCGTCCGGGAGCAACTTTGAAAGAAGTCGTCATGCTTGGGGCGGACTATTATGAAGAAGAGAATCCGAAGATTCTCGATACGGATGCGCATCCCGATATTCCGATGGGGGTTGGCAGGAATGTGACGATTGAGCATTGCATTATCGACAAAAATGCCCGTATTGGGGATGACGTTATTATCAGGCGTCAGCCGGATGATCTCAATTATGATGGTGAAGGGTATTACATTCGTGATGGAATCACAGTCATTCCGAAAGGTGCGATAATTCCACCTAAAACTGTTATCTGATTGTTATTTTGAGCCAGTTTGTAAGCCGCCTTATGAGGCGGCTTTTTTTTGTGGAAATTTGCGCAAATTTGAGTTGTTGCCTGTTGCCTGAATTTGATAAAAAAGGCGGTTTTATTGGGGGGATTTGATCATTGACGGACTTGTTTAAGAAGGTGTCAATATGCGCGGTGCTTCTGTGGCGCTTATCTATGCCATGAAAAATAAGGTTTCTGCGCCAAACAGAAAGTTTCTGTTCTGGTTTTCGATTATTCTTGTTGTTCTGATCATTCTATATTCGCTGCTGTTCCATGTTTTTATGGCATTGGAAGGGCGGAGTGAATCTTGGATAACGGGGTTGTATTGGACGGTTGTCGTCATGTCGACACAGGGGTTTGGGGATGTCGTTTTCGCGGAAGATCCGGGCAGAATTTTTACGATTATAGTCAATATAACGGGCATTCTTTTCATGCTTGTTCTGTTGCCGTTTGTCATCATTGAGTTTGTTTATAACCCGATTATGGCTGCACAGAGGGATGCAGCTGCGCCGCGAGCATTGCCTGAAAAAATAACTGGACATGTTCTCATTACCTATTTCGATCCGACTACAGAAGCTTTAATTGCTCGTCTGAAACAGCATGACATTCCCTATGCAGTCATTGTTGAAGATGTTGCAGACGCCTATCGTCTTCGCGACATGGATATCAATGTGCTCGTTGGCAACCTTCGTCAGCCTGAAACCTATATTGCTGCTCACGTTGAGAAGGCTTCACTTGTTTGTGTGACATCTGAATCTGATCCGATAAATACGAATATTGTATTTGTCGTTCGTCAGGTGAGTCAGACCGTGCGCATTGTTTCATTCTCGAACCACGTGGATTCAATTGATATTCTGGAACTTGCAGGGTGCAATGAAGTTCTGGATATCAGCGACCTGATGGGGCAGTCGCTTGCACGTTCGATGTCCAATGATGGAGCTGCGGCTCATATTATGGGTAAAATTGAGGATCTTTGCATTGTTGAAGCCCGGGCATCCGGAACTGAGCTTGTCGGGAAAACGCTTAAAGATGCCGATCTCGGCAGAAAACTCAATGTGACTGTTGTTGGTGTGTGGGAACGCGGGCACTTTGAACTCGCCGGTCCTCATACGAAAATTATGGAGAATTCAATTCTCGTTATGGCTGTCAGCGAGGAACAGCTTAAAGCATATAACAGCCAGTTTTCGGCTGAATTTGAAGAAGGTTCTGGGGTCATCATCCTTGGGGCAGGAAGAGTGGGGCTTTCGGCTGCCCGTTATTTGCGAGATAAGGGAACGCCTTTTACCATCATTGACAAGGAAGAACCCAAGGAAAGAGAGTGGCAGGAGTTTGCGCAGAATATTGTGATTGGTGACGCTGCTGATCTCAATTTTCTCAAATCCACACTCTTTTTTGAAGCTTCAGCCATGCTTATGACGACGCATGATGACGACATCAATATCTTTCTGACGCTTTATTTCAGAAAGCTTCGTCCTGGTGTGCAGATTATTGCTCGAGCGAATGAGGAGAGGAATGTTTCCATGCTTCATCGTGCAGGTGCTGATTTTGTGCTTTCTTCTGCGACAATGGCTTCGTCCAAGCTTTTCAATAATCTTAATCAGGGACATCTTTACACAATGGTTGAAGGGCTTTATGCCATTCAGGTTAAAATTCCGCCCAAAATGGTTGGAAAATCACTTGTCAATCTGCAATTCCGTTCACTTACCGGGTGTTCTGTCATTGCCATGATTGTCGATGGACGGTGTGTTATCAATCATTCACCATATGAGCCCATGCCCGAAAATGCAGAGATTATTATGGTGTTGACGCCTGAAGCAGAAGAAAAATTCGTTCATCACTTCTGTGGTGTTGATGCGCCTGTGATGAAGAAAAAAATAGAAACGCCGATGAAATCCATAACATCAGCAAAAACTGTTGAAAAACCGAAATAATTCGCACTGGTGCAAAAAAAAAGTTGCCTTTGTTTCATCTTTGATGATGCGCATTTTGTGCGCATTACTTTGTGTCGATTATGTTATTTTTTGAAAAAGCGATACAGTCAGCCTGGAAGGGAAAGAATGGCATTATCTATCCAATCTTAATACGTCTGATGACAGGTGTACTAAGGCTTGTGCTGTATATTTCCATATTCCTGTTGATGACTTCATTGTCTGATATAGAGCTTTCTTCCGGACTTGTTTTTAAGGTCACAATTTATGGTTTTTTAATTCTTTTCTTTTTAAGTCTTGTCTGGTGGATTTTTTCGGCATCATGCCGTTTGATGTGTTTTCATGCTATGGCTGATGGGGGGGGGAAACCTCATGGGAAAGGCGAGTGGCTTGGTGATCTTCCGGTAATGCTTGGAATTGATGTCATTTTTGGTCTTTTAAAGTGGCTTTGTATTGGTGCAATGATTTCTGGGTTTATTGGACTCATCGTTGGACAGTCGGTGCTATCAGTACTGAGTGTGTCTTTGGGTGGAGTGATTGCGATTGTCTGTTCGGTATTGCAGCCTGCTGTTACAGCACAAAGGATCGTCGATGGACCTGGATTTCTTTGTGCCGTTAAAAATGCCATAGACAAAATTATTCATTATCCAGCACGAATGATGTGTGTGCGTTTTCTGCCGGGAATTGTCAGCATTTCGTTATATGCTGCTGCAGGATGGGAAGGACTGACCGGAGATGGTTTAGTGATGTGCATCCTGCTGGTTGCAGGAGTCCTGATATCGCTTATCAACCCAGTCTTTTGGACTGAATTTGCGCGAAATCCCAACCCATATACGGAGACAGGGCATTAAGCCTTCTGGGATAATAATTACTGAAGTTTTGAGAGGTGCAGGGTGGCGTAAAAGAAGCCGCATGTCATGAGAAATACAAGCACCAGTCCCACGATAATTGCGATGTTGTTGTATTCTGTAAGCATTCCAATGGCACAGGCTACAAAAATAACTGCAGAAATGGAAAGAAATATGGCAAGCTTGCTAGTGTGATGATGCATGATATGACTTTTGAGTTGTGGTACAATGACATATCGGGATGTCCGACTTGTGTCGTTTTAATCCACTCTGATATTTAGTCAAAAAATGGTCTAAAGCATCCCCTGTGACATGTCGGTCAGGTGCAAATGGTCTGACATGTCAAAAGACTTCTTCTTTTCATTTGTAAAATCTCTTTAACGGAAAACTCATGACGATATCGATGCCTCCGCTACCGGAAAAACTTGTTCTGGAAAATGAAACCCTCACCAATGGCATGCAGGTCATGTTGTGTCGACGTCCGGAACTTCATCGCGTTTGTCTTCTGCTCAATGTGTCTTCTGGCTGTCGCGATGAACATAAGCCCGGAACGGCACATATGCTGGAGCATTTGATTTTCAGAGGTTCAAGCAATCATCCAAGCTTGCGTGCACTATCTGCTGCATTTGAAGAGCTTGGCGCGGATTTTAACGCCTATACGGCTCGCGAAGTGACGAGCTTTGATGTTTCGATGCCGGCTGAATCGGTTGAATCCGTTCTCGAACTGCTTGGTGAGGTGATGAGCACTCCAAAACTGACAGGCATTGCAGCTGAAAGAGATATCATTCGCGAGGAAATCCTGTCGGATTATGATGCCGATAATTCGCTAATCAATGTGGATGATATGCTGGTTCGTCTGTTTTATGGTGAAGCCGGACGGCCGATTGCTGGTGATCCTGATGATTTGGCAGGTATTACGCGTTCCGAAGTAGAGGCATTTTATCGTGCGCATTATGCAACTCCTAATATGTTGCTGGTCATTGCAGGTCCTATTGGGCTGAAAGAGTCACTTATTGCATCGCTGGAGCATTCATTTGCCGGCATTAATCGTGAATTTCATCCATGGCGACGTCGTGAGATGACCCAGGAATATGCGCAGGCACTCACTAAACACACGGAAGTGGTTCCGCGCCTGTGCATTAAAAAATATGACGGCGCAACTCAAAGCGAAGCTTTGCTGGGCTTTTTGTGCGGTCCTGTAACATCATTGGAATTTCCTGCACTCGAAATGCTCGTTCATGTTCTTGATGATGGAATGGCATCAAGGCTGTCTCGCCGGCTGGTCGAAGAACTTGCACTTGTATACGATGCGGAAGCTTTTTTAAGTACGACACAGGAATCGACATTGATGCAGATTCGCGTGACATGTCGTCATCGTCGCGTTGCACGCGTCATCACCGCTGTTTACGAACTCCTGCATGAAATTGCAGAAAACGGTGTGGATGATGAAGAACTGATGAGACTGCGTCGGCGTGTGATTTGGGAAAATCGCGGCATGCTGGATAATGTTGCGCAGATGGCACAGTGGCTTAGCACAATGAAACTTCAGAATATGCCCTGTGAACTGAGAGAACGTGGTCGAATTCTGACTGGTGTTTCTGCTTCGGATATTCAAAAAATGGCTGGTGTTCTGCTGAATCGGGCTCCACATATCGTTGCTGTTGTTGGTGATATTGGTGCGCGAGGGGCGAATGATATTCGCGATGTCATGCAGGATAAACTGAACAAAAGTATTGTCATGTCTTTGATTTAATTGTTTTTTTTTTGTTTGGCCTGGCTATGGCTTCGCCATACGCAAGGCCGATTGGGCTATTTTGCAGTCTGTGACTGCTCAATACGCCCAATCCAGGTTTTTATGTTGGCATAATAAAACGCGAATTCGATGCATTCATTTCGGCGTGGTGATGTTCAGTCTCCCATCCACCCAGAAAAACGTATATCCTACACTTAGTTCGCAATATGAAATGCGCTTCGTT
>JAZRWV010000538.1:0-4045 GCA_045599925.1 Myxococcota bacterium | reverse complement strand
CGGGGCGCAAACGCCGCCATATATTTCCATTATGGATTGAATATCATTTTTATTCTTTGTGTTTTATATTCATTCCAGTGTGTAAAACAAACCCCATTTTACCCGCAAGGTCATTTCGGCGTTTGCCATAACAGCCATATGGATTAGCCGGCGTATTTGCGAAGCAAATAGACGGCTGGCGAAGCGTATCCGGCAAAGCCGGATAGCGAAGCCGATAGAGTATATATAAAATGCAATAAATTCATATAAACGACCAACACAATATTGTGTATCGTTTATGAATTGAAAATAATCTCCCCTCTCATAATTTTTTATTGTATTATATGATGTTGTGTTTTTTTATGGAGAAGCAATATGAAATCAACGCATACCCCCAGGTCATTCACTCAACTGATGATAATAGTGCTTGTCTGCATACTGACAGGCTGTGAGGGAGAGAGCATTATCATTCAAAACAACGAAGACTATATTGATGATGAAGTCTGTCCTGAAGAATGTCCATCCGACTGTGTCAATGGTGTTTGCCCCAGCAGTGCGGAGACCTGCCCGGAGAGCTGCCCGGACGATTGCACAGATGGCAAATGCAACAGCGATGAAACGGCCAGCTGCCCGGACGAATGTCCGGATGACTGTACCGACGGCAAATGCAGCGAACCTCAGAACAAATGCCCGGATGAATGCCCTAACGCATGTGATGAAAACGGGATTTGCGAAACCAATTGTCCGGATAAATGCCCGGAAACCTGCGATAATGACGGAAACTGTCCGAACATCTGCCCTGAATCCTGTACAACCCATTGCGACGACAACGGCGTATGCCAGTGTCCGGAAACATGCACAACGCATTGCGATGCTTCGGGAACCTGCCAGTGCGAGCCTGCATGTACGACCGGTTGTGATGAAAACGGTGTCTGCCAGTGTCCTTCGACGTGTAAAACGAGTTGCGACGAAAACGGAATCTGTCAATGCCCGGAAACCTGCCAAGCCAGCTGCGATGAAAACGGCGTCTGCCAATGCCCATCGAGCTGCAAAACCAGCTGTGATGACAACGGCGTCTGCCAGTGTCCGGAAACTTGTGCCAACACCTGCGATGCCAATGGCGTCTGTCCGGCTATGTGCGGCAATGAAGTCATCAAATCTTTCAAATTTGGTTCCGCAGAACTCGATATTCTCGTTCCCAGTTTCAGCGCACGCACGAGTACATATTCAACGCTTTCCATCAAAACGGATAAAAATACATACGACCTTTCGACTGCGCCATGTAAAGATAAGATAAAGCTGAAGTCATCCGATACAAAAGTCATTACAGTTTCTAAAAATGTCGGCTGTAAAGTCACATCTGTCGGAGTTGGAACAGCCACGTGTACAGCAACGCTTGAAGGCACCGATCTTTCAGCAAGCTATAAAATTCATGTATTAAATCCGGATCGATTTAAGGACAATCTTGCAGAAAAAGTGGATGGAAAATTTCCCCATGTATATAGCGGCATACTTCAGCTTGCCGTTGGAACCCGCGTTTCCCAGGGGTTTGATTTTTACAGCGATGATTTCATGTACTTTTCCCAGCTCAAATATAATCAGAAGCTTACCGACGGAACGACATTATCGAGGAATGGCGCCATCATCTTCCAGAACAAGCCACAGAATAACAATTCAAAAAACATGACGCTTCTTGGGTCAGGACATGCACAGAATCTCAGCATAGAGCGCACGGATGGAAAAGATTACGTCTGGGTCGGGAATTACGGCACCCTGATTTCGGGTTCTGAAACTGAAGGATATAAGCATTCGCAGACTTTAAGCCGAATTGAATATCAGCCGGGGAAGGTATTTAATCCGAGCGAGGTCGAGGATCAGTATGCACACAGCGATTCAACATCCTATTATTATAATTTTGAACCAGCACTTGACCAGAAAAACAACAAATTTGGTCTGAAATCCATCTATAAAGAAGACGGTCTCGTCCATATCAAGCTTTATAATCTGGCCAAAGTCAAGGCTTTGACGCCTAAAACCGTCAAACTAAAAAAGCCTATTATTACAGTTGAAAAATCGGGTGATAATTACAAGCTGACCAGTTCTAAAACGTATTCAATCCAGGCCAAGGATTTAGCGACACTCACGCCAACGAACGAATTTTCCATTAAATCAGCGAATTTCCCGTTGCAGGGCTGGGAAGTCGAGAACGGTATTATATATGCGGTAAACGGCATGCCAGAAGACAAGGTCAGCGGGAAATATTTATATCAATCCAAGATTGTTCTGAAGCTGTTTACCTATAACGGAAAAGAGCTGGCGACCTATTATTTGCGCACATCATCGGCGAATAACAATTATCTCATCAACAAGGATATGGATCCATTAATTGCGCATACAAAAGACGGTGTAGATTATTATAATGTCGGCTATTATGAGCCCGAAGGCATTCGCGTCAGAGACGGCAAGGCTTATATCAGTGTCACTACTCATCTTGGTTCAAATCAGAATGGTGTTATTTCCGATTCTCCACGACGGCAGATGATCTTTGTCTATGATTTGATGAAATAAATATGAATAACGCCACGGCTGGGTCTTTTCCCAGCCCGTGCACTTGTGATCTATCGATAAATATCAGATTAGCTTATTATATTATTTCGAAAATTCCAAAAATATCTGATAAGGCAGGATATTTTCGATTTCCCGATTCAGCTTTAGTCCAGACTGCTGAGCATAACTAATGATTTTATCTTTAGGAATTTTAGCACTTTCAGGCGGTCCCTGGGGGATATCACCTTCGCGAAATTCAATCATATAAAATCGGCTTCCTGGCTTCATCTGATTTGAAATATGAGTCATCCATTCAACGGGATTTGGAACGTGATGCAAAACATCACACATAAAAATGATATCGACCTCGCCAGGAATTTCAGGTTTTTCAGCATCTATAAATTTTACTTCTATATTCTGGATATTTTCCAGCATGGATTTATGATGAATATGACGAATCATTTCGGGATCGACATCACCAGCATAGATATGACCGCCATTTTTCAAGCGTTTAGCCATCGGGAAAGTAAAATATCCTGAGCCAGCGCCGAGATCAAAGACGCTTTCATTTCCGGTTAACCCAAGAGCATCGACCACATCTTCCGGTTTCTGCCATTCAGCCCGATCGGCGCGTTCCAAAAACTGAATATATTGTTCAGTCTGTTCGAACGGCTTAACTTTTGTGGGATCGAGACCGGCTTTTCTCAGCGGACAGTCAACCGGAGGATTCGCCGGATCGTGAACGAACCTTGCATCAGCAGTGTTTCCCGCTGTTTCCGGAGCTTTTTGTGCATCATTTGCGGTCTGTTGGGATGTTTCGCCGTCAGGAACGACATCGTTTTGAGGTGCTGGAGCTGGCGACTTAGATTGACAGCCACTACAAAACATCAATGCCAAAGCTATTGCGACGGCAGCCACTGCTGTGAATTTCATTTTTTCTCCTCAACAAAATGATATTAACCGGGACAAAGTTTTCCGAAATGAAAAACTACGTTCTCCAATAACGCCCAATTGTGCACTATTATTTCCATGTTGTTTATATTTTTGGGGGTGGACACGCCTATTTTGCGTCAAAGACGCAAAATACGGCTTGTGGCAGCGGGCTATTGCGTTTACCGGCCGCAATACGCCCGCTGCAGCATAACGATTTGAACGTCCTCAAGGCAAAAAAAAAGCCGGACACGAAGTCCGGCTAAAGATCCAATTCATAGAAAAGGATCCACGCGGTCAAAGCCGCAATGGGTGTAGTAGGAATCGAACCTACAACCTGCGGATTAAGAGTCCGATGCTCTGCCAATTGAGCTATACACCCTTAAAAGCAACTGCGAGAAGTGGGCCTCGAACCCACACGCCTCGCGGTACAGGAACCTAAATCCTGCGTGTCTACCAATTTCACCATTCTCGCAAAGACATTGCACCAAGAGTGGGTGTAGTAGGAATCGAACCTACAACCTGCGGATTAAGAGTCCGATGCTCTGCCAATTGAGCTATACACCCACAATAAAAATGTGCAATACAC
>JAZRWV010000537.1:0-16637 GCA_045599925.1 Myxococcota bacterium | reverse complement strand
CAATCAGAGAAATTCTTAATTGGATATGTCTTAATTTATTCTCAAACGCAATTATGGAGGACTTTCTTGTTCCCAAAATGACTGAACCCATTAAAAATCAACAACTTGAGCTCTTCTGAAAAGTTGTGGGACAGCAGTGGTGCGAGACGCGAATTGGATATCGTTGAACATAAAAAGGTTAGAAAACCATCATGACTCCAGTTCCTGGGGCGTTACATCCGTCGTTCCATGATGATAATATATTTCTCCGTATTTGCGAATCTGTTTTAAGGGCAATGGAAACGGCATGCTCATCACATCTGTATTATTTTGGGGCGAAATATAATACAATATCGGCAGCATATCGCCGATTCTGAGCTTCTTCCCCGGATCAAAAGGAAGGATAATGTAGTGTGTGAGAGCCTGTTCGTTACCATCATCGGGGGGATTAAACTCATAGGTCAGCTTAAACTTCGGATAGGATGTTGTATAGATCGATGTGCAAAATTCGGGTTCCTCATCCGACACTAAAAGAGAATCGTCCTGTATGTCGATGATATCGGTGTTTTGGGGAGAAACCTCAAGATATTCGATATTGGTTATGGTTGCAATGGCTTTCCGGCCTTTTGTGAGGATGATTTCAATATCGTCGTCAATATCTGAGTCATCTGCTGCAAGGATCGAACAAGCCTGATAAAATGGTAATATTCGGTCTCCTGTTATCCATCGAAACAAATTTCTGATTGGGAATGATAATAATTCTAAGCAAGCAAGTAAAAACATTAGTGAAATACAAAAAGTAAATATAATTAACATGGTAATTGTATATATCACATAAGATGGTATTATCCATAACAGAATAGTGAATATATTTGCTATAAATGAAGATGGGTGATAAAGAATATATCTGGGATGCAATAAAAATCTTGTTTCTTTGAAAATAATTATATCTGGGTAGTTAAATACATTATAAATAAATCTATTTTTATAGCATTTGGGCACTTTTCTTGGCGTAGTCTCCGGCAAATGAAGCCACAGATCGAAATTTCCCCATTGTCCTAAGGTTTCTACAGCTTTAAGAGCTTTGTTATATTTTTTGTCATTTTGAATCGTATCCAAATCAGTATGATTATCGACATCAAACTGGCCCCTGGAAAATGACGTAAATTGCTTGCGAAGCACCGCATAATCACATAGTCTTTCCTGCTGATTCGGAATCGTCATTTGGCGAAGACAGGAAACGATGGGGTGAGGAAGATGCTCGAGCGGCTTTTCAATGAGAAGTCTATAATCGGCAACATTCATATCTGCTGGTTCAATCCCGCTTAATAGCTCGGCAATTGTTGCCCCAAGAGCATAGATGTCACTCGCCGGGGTCGGTTGTCCCATGAGCTGTTCCGGTGGCATATAGCCGTATGTCCCAGCAACCGTCGAACCTCCCTTTTGCAAAAGCGGGTTCGCAACAGCACCGAAATCGATGAGATAGGCCTTAAATTCCGAACCATTCGGCTCTAACATGATATTAGATGGTTTGAGGTCGCGATGGATAATCGCTGGTTCATGCAGATGTAGCTTTTCGAGCAAATCGATGAGCTGTATCGCGATTTTAAACACATTCTGATATTGTAAACGATAGCCGGAATCGATCATGTCTTTAAGCGTTTTGCCTTGAATACATTGCTGTATCAAATAGGCATGCGGCTTTTCGCAGTTGAGGTTCTCAATGGCATCATAAAATGTGGCAATGCCTGGATCGTCGAGTTGTTTGAGCGTATTCACTTCGCGCCAGAACAAATCATAGGATTTCCAGTTCTGAACGGAATCGATATCGAGTATTTTAATCGCAACATGCTTGCCATCTTCTTTTCGAACAGCTTCGAAAACTTTACCCTGGGCGCCAGAACCAAGCTTTTGGATAAAAGTATAATTCTCAATGAGATCTGGCGGCGTTTCAAGGGAATGATTGTCGTTTGTATTTGCACTGTATTCGTTTTCATATCCAACATCATAATTGGACTGTACTGATTCTGTTTTATTGAATTCTTCCATCATATTGTTTCTATTCCATTTTATTTATGCTCAAAATCATATAAGGCATTGAACCGTGGATTACGTGGATAATATAAAATAGTACACTTGACAGGAAATGCATTGATTTCATGATTTCCGTAAGTCAAAATTCCACCGCTATATGTGCGGTTGTCGACGTCAAATGTATATTCTAAAGTATCTCTTGGCTTATCAGTACCAGTAACGGAATATTTGCGTATCAGACCTTCTGTTTTAACCCAGTTTCGTGTGAATAGTGCACAGCTCTTTGGATCTTTTATATCTGGATGAAGTTGTTCTATTTCATGAACCGTTAGAAGTGGCTGGATTTCTTGAACTGACTTATAGGAATGCGCTGGACTAAATACAGGGGACGTATCTTTGGTATTATCTCGATTTTGTGTGATGAAAAGCCGTCGAAACCAGTCCTTAATTCTAGCCAGCAAAGACTTTTTCTGTGTTTTCCCATTCTCATTGGTAATCATCATCAGCTGAATCAGCTCATTTGCACTGGCTGGTCGATTTTCTGGATTCGGATCGAGCAGTTTTTTGAGCAAATCAATCGTTTTATTCGATGTATTCGGAGCTTTTTCGGCGAGTGTGGGCTCGAAATCGAGTTGATAGACATTGGACGACATTTCACTGGGCATGACGCCCGTCATCATATGGAGCATCGTGGCACCAAGCGCATAATAATCGGCCTGAATGTCGACATTTCCCATGATTTGTTCAGGTGGCATATAGCCAAAAGTGCCGGCAACGGTCGAACCCCCTGTTCGCTTTTGCGGATTTGCCACAGAACCGAAGTCGATAATCCAGACTTCATTCGTTTGACAATTGCAAAGAATATTGGATGGTTTGAGGTCGCGATGAATGATGGGCGGCTGATACTGCGTTTGCAGTTGACGCAGAATGCGTGCTACCTTTTCTGCAATCAAAAGCGTTTCACTTTCGGAAAATACGGTTCCTGAATCGAGCAAATCCTGTATGGACGGTGCATCGATAAATTCCTGAATCAAAAAGCCTTGTCCGGTTTGTTCTGGTGAAATGGATTTGTAAAACCTGGGTACGCCCTGAACCTGAATGCTTTGCAGCAAAGCGGCTTCTCGCATGAAAAGTTCTGCGGCCTTGAGGTTTTCAATCATTCCGATTTTCAGGCATTTGACGGCGACACGCATATTGGTGATGCGGCTTTTAGCGAGCCAGGTTTCGCCATTCGAACCTTCGCCGATTTTTTTGATCAAGTCGTATTCAAAAGTTAGTTCATCAGGAAATTGGTTTTGCATTGTGGAATGACCGTCTAAAAGTATTGGTAAACACACATTCGAAGACGGTATTCAATTTATCACAAAAAAATTGGCCGCACATATGAAATAGTGCGGCCTGCGAGCCGTATTTTGTCAGGTCTCGGCCTGACAAAAAAGGCGAGCATGCATGGCGTATTTCGCGAAAGGCGATATAGCCATGCACACAAAAAATATTGGCGTAACTATGGCAATGTCTTATCTTTGACATGTGATTTTATTGAATTAATTATAAATAATATGAACATAACCGTCATTTTATTTACCATGTCGCGTTAAGCCATAATAATTAATTATTATAGAATTGACCGCTAAAGAGAACGGCGCCTGAATCTGTATGAACAATATAATAATTGAATGGATGATCTGCGACAAACGACCATGTGGGCTCGCCTGCATCATCACAGAACAGGCAGGAAGTCGTTTCTCGCGTAATTGCAGCGGCTTCCGTGCCGGCTTCATTGACTTCAACAACAGCTTTTTGAACAATGCTGCCAATCCATGTATATTTCGGAGACAGATTGCTGAATTGTGCACTCTTTTCTGATGAAGGATCGCTTTCAAATGCTCTGACCATTCCCATTTCCATAATTTGATTCATGAGCGTTTCATTTGAATATTCTGCTTCAATCCTGAACTTGGGCAGATTGACCCAAACATTGCATTCTGTTGCATTATTCATGATGTTACGAAGTTCCTGTTCGGTGATTGTCAGTTCCTTAATGCCATCATTTTCATGCGGAAGTATGACGATCATCGAGAATTTGTTCTCAGAATAGGGCAGAGTTAATGCATCATAATCGCTGTTTCGGAGAAGTTTTAGACGGGCTTGCTGATGCATCATTTGTATATTGGAGGTGTTGCCATCCAATTGATAGAAAGTTTGAACCGTTGTATCATTTTCTTCAAATCGATTATGCCATTTTGCATTGAAATACAGGGCATTGAGCATAATGATTTTTGTATCATGCTGAATGTCATCTTCACTGATGATATTGTCAATATTTCCATATGTTTCTTTATAAACCCATTGATTGATATCATGCACGACCTGACCTTTGTTCGTGAGATCGACTAATTCAACAGGCGATTCATACAGGTCTTCCATGGTTTTGGAAAAATCCTCAGTCATATTGAGATTTGAACCGACCAGAAGTCTGCTGGCAATTCTAAGTTCGGAGTTTTCGCGTGAACCGTCGAGTTTTAAATTATAAATCATGTCTGCATTGAGTTTTGCAGCTGCAGCTTTATCCGAATTCAGATGAAGGGTGGCTTGCATTTCATCGAGTGTTTCATCAGCCGCACCATAAGATACCTGGCTAAGTGTTGTATACATTGAGAATGGCGAAAATATAGAATTATTCTCGGTCGCAATGCGATTATAGAGATTTGTTCCAAAGTTGTTAATAGAATCAGCCCAGTTTTGTTCATCATCCAATGAAATATCACGATAATTGCTGTCTCTTTCGTATTCCGGATATTGTACAACATTGTCGCTGGCACAAGCAAAACAAAGAGAAGATAAACAAGCAATGGCACATAATAACTTTTTCATAACACACTCCATTTGGTTGTATTTAGAATCACGTTTCACAATCGAACGTAACTGACGGAGATGGGTAATCGCATGTTCTGTGCCACTTTGTGATTGGCAAGATTATTTGATTTTGATTTGCGCAATATATTGAATTTAAAAGGGAAAATGTTCTATCATGATTAAAAATGTGATTTGGGCACCCCTTTGTTATAATAGATGTTATATTTGAATGGAGTATCGGGTTTTAGCATGGATTGTATTTTATCCATTTCTGTATAAAGTCATCAGATAATTGAGTTATTACGCCAGTTTTTGGGCATTTAGTCTTGATGCACTCTTTTTTTATAACTTAAAAATGGGTAAAATGATTTCCAAACCTTGAACATGTAGGTTCATCATTTTGATACTATCAGCTAAAGTATTTTGGTGATTTTACTTGAGCTGATAGCATTTGAGGCGGTTATGGAAAACGTTTTACCAGTGAGTGTAGCAGTTGGATGAATGAAATTCGTCGATACCGCGAAAGGATTATCCATACGAGAATTAGTTTTCGCAGAACGAGCTCCACCAGGAGATTTCAGATTTGAGTGTATTCAAATCATTGTTTTGTGCGGCATTCATCCATAAGTCGGCTTTTTTGGCATCCGCATTATGGTTGTCGAGCAAAGCTGAAACGATTTCTGAACTAAAATCGATGCAAATCGGGTTTTCGAGGTCGATATTTTTGAAGAAAACAGTGCCGAGCGGTTTGAGCAGGTTATTTTTCTTTGCGATGAAAATCCAGTCAGCTTTGCGCGTATCATCGATGAGTGCTGTTTTGATGAGTCGTTCATGTTTTGGCGAGTCCGGCAGCGAAAGCGCGATTTCGAGGTTGGATTTTGGGAGGTTTTGCAGGTTTTGAAAAACGCACGTCGATGCGCGTAAAAAGTCATCCGCCTTTATTTCTTTCAAGATGAGATTTTCCTGCCTGACCTGTGCGAGCTTTGACTGGATGACGTCGTATTCTGCGAGCGCGGATGCGTCACTTTCGATGGCAATTGCGAGGATTTCGACGCCTTCGAGGGCTTCGAGCGGGAAAGATGCGTAGGCTTCTTCGACAAAAGCCTGAGCCTTTGTCGGAGAAATGAGCTGGTTACCGAGCAGAAGATATGCGGATGCAGAACGCGTGTCCCAAGGAATTTGGTCATTTTGGTAAGCATCCATCAGTGCATTTATGTTGGATTTTGTGAGATTCTGCGGACGGCGAGGGGCGATGTCTTCGATGAGAGGTGCCGCATCCGGGCTTGAGCGCAAAATGGCGGCGCACCAGTGAACCCATAACTGAAGACGCGTGTCATTGCTTAAACGTTCGGAATCGAGCATCTGCTCGGCTTTTTCCGAAAGCCAGTCGATCCCGGTTCTGAGGTCGGATGAAACGGAATCGAGGATTTGGTTGAATTTGAGGTGTCTGGTTTCGTCATCCCAGTCGTTTTCGAGTGTATTGTAAATTGCCTGGGCGAAACACAATGCGCCGTGATGGCCGATTTCCTGGAGATTGTTGAGTGCGCGGACGAGGTGTTTGGCGCCTTCTGGGAGTTCGAGCAGCTTTTTGCATGTATTTTGGAGTTGTTCAGATTCGTCGTTCATGGCTGCGCAGACGAATTGCATGCGTCCTTCGGGATAATCTTCGGCAAAAAGAAGTTCATTTGCCTTTGATTTCATCAGCTTTTTGGGTGCTTTTTCGAATTCACGAGCGAGTTCTTCGAGTGTCATATTTTTTCCTGATAAAGGTCTGAATGATGATGATTTGGGAGGGGAAGGCCTTCCCCTACGCGGCTATTTGCAAAGCAAATACGCCGCTACCCTTTCTGGCCTGCGGCGCTTATACCCGATAAATCAACCTTGCGATAAGGTAAATTTATGGATTTAATAAAATAGATGAGTCTAAAATGATACAGATGGTTCTTGAAAATTAGATGTATGCAAGAGTTTCGAGAATTTCTCTTCGCTGAACCGGAGATTTTCCGTATGCGTAGAGGGTATTTCCGATTTGTATTTCACCGGAGACGTCGTGTTGTATCTGATTGAGAATAAAAGCAGTGATTTGAGAAATCTGATGTTCGTATTTTTCTGGGCCGAGATGTGCTTTATCCAATAATTGGATGACGGGAACACCGAGATCTGTCTTGAGATGAATTGGAGCTTCTTCAATCCAGACCTGTTTTCTGGCGGAAAGTTTCCACAGGATACGGCCGGAGCGCCGTCCATGAACGAGTTCTCGGATGGTTTTATCTTTGCGATGAATCTGTTTGGCGTGTCTGTCGGAGACTGATTCAGCAAATGCAATCAGATTGGTTTCGGGGATGGGTTGTGGATAAACGGGGATATTGTCTTCGATATCGATATCGGCTCTGAGTTCGATGAAAGGGAGTGGGAACCTGGAGCGAATCTGAAAACCGCAGAAATGTGCATTACCGCGTTGTTGAAAGAGACACATGTATCTAGCCGAAGCGGTTTCTCCGGGAGCGATGCGTCGCAGGAACATGGGGCCGATTGTCGAATTGCCTTCAAATCGTTCGTAGATATGAAGGCCGTAGACGGGTTGACTGCCTTCATTTTTAATGATGACATCGATTCGGGTGTCGCGGCCGGCAAAGATTTCTTCGATGAAACGTCTTTCGAGGCTTAATGTTTGTTTAAAGTTTAATTTTGCGACGATAAGAGCGATGACAAAAGCGGCAAAGATACAGCAAAAGAGGAGCATCAGACCGCTTTTTCCGGAATAGATGGCACCACCTGCCAAAGCGATGAGAAAGAAGATGAACAATCCGCCTTCGCGATTGATAGCGATGTGAACTTTTTTCATCGAAGGAGCGGTTTTAATCATGACGGGGAGTGGTGCGGAAAATCCTTGAGAATTCGTAGGGGAACAATCGCGAATAAAAAGAAGGGCTGGAGAATTTTTGCCAAAAAGAGGGCAAAAAAAAAGGCCCTTAAAGGGCCTTAAAAGGCGAGTAACGGATTCGAACCGCTGTAGAAGGATTTGCAGTCCTCTGCCTAGCCTCTCGGCCAACTCGCCATGGTGTTGGAGGCGAGTAACGGATTCGAACCGCTGTAGAAGGATTTGCAGTCCTCTGCCTAGCCTCTCGGCCAACTCGCCAACGACGGAGGCGCATATACAGGCTGGATTGACAATAGTCAATAAAAAAAAGTTATTTTTTGAAACAGAGGTTACTATTCACCCGGGGCTCTGCCCCGGACTCCGCTTAAGGGCTGAGCCCTTAAGAATCCGCAATGTTTAAGCTGCGATGCCAATATTGCAGCTTAAGCCATATTTTCGTTAAGCGCGTGTAGGGGGTCCCTTTCCCATTCCGATAAAAGCCTTGTTTCTGGCTATATTTCAGTTTTCCTTTCTTTACCTTGGCTGAGCTGTAACAAACAGAGAGGTGTGGGCAGCAGAATATTGTCCGCGAGCAAAGTGCGCGCGGGCGTTCCGGCTGAACTGTTGAACTGTTTTTGTTTCTTCAAGTAATAATTCTTGAGTCGAATTCAAATTTCCATCATAATTTGATGTGGATTATGTTGCTGCCTGAAAAAATGGACTGGCAATGATTCTGGCATGAAATGAGCATTTATGTTAGACCTGTGAAGGTTGTGAATTGAGTTTTACGACAATAATCAGAAAGGAGAAATGAAGATGAAAAAGATCATGATGATATTGGGTATGTTTGCTTGCTTGATGACGCTTTCTTCGGCAGCATTTGCCTATGAAAAGGGCGACAGAGTTCTTGCATTGTGGGAAGACGCCTTCTGGTATCCGGGGACGGTGCAGTCCGTTGATGGCAATGTTGTGCTGATTTACTTTGATGATGGCGACAAAGCCACAGTTGATTCTGAACGAGTGAACAAGCTTGACTGGGGGCCAGGTGACAAGGTTGAGTGCAGATGGCCGACAAACGGAATCAATTATCCTGGTGTATTTGTTAAAGTTGACGGCGAAAAAGTCCGCATTGTTTATGATGATGGCGATAAAGCAGATTTGACGGTATCATGGTGTCGTCAGAGTCGTGCAAGCCGTCTGGTTGGCAGATAAGAGATTTGGCATGAATTTCACGGGCGCTGTCGTTGACAGCGCCTTTTTTTCACTCTGAAAGATGTGAGGAGTGTTTGCATGGAAGACCTGATTGAGAGGCTGAAATCTGGGGATTGTGATGCAGAAGAGATACTGGAAATCACAGAAAGTCTGTTAAAGCTGGAAGATGTTCCTGAATCGGGATGGGGGGTGGCATGCAGAGCACTTGTTGTTGCGGGGAGAGCGACGTGGTGGCGATGTGATTGTGGGGAGATTAAACCGGATTTGGGGAATGTGGATGCATTTTGTATGAAGTGTGGGCAGATGCGTCGACTGCCGAATCGATTGTCGCGATCGCCGTGGGGACTATATGTGAGATGTCTGAAGAGGTGTCGGCCGGAGTGCTGGTTTCGTGATTTATCGGAATGGATGATGTCCGAAGGGCTGGGGCATGAGGATGTGTTTGAAGGCGTCGTATTGCCTGAGGCAATAGACGCCGGGGGGAGCCGCGTATTGCCGGAGGCAAAAGCGGCGTGGGGGGCTGTGCCCACCGAGAATAAAAAACAGCGAAAAATCATTTGCATCGACGGAATGATCATTGAGGAAAGCGGGGAAGTACGCGGTCTTCAGTGGATTTCGCTGCCGATGATGATGGTGAACGAGTAAAGAGATTCACCAAAATAAGGTTTGAATCTCGAACTATGCAGTTTTTTTTGTTACAATAAGTTCGTTTTTATGCGTCATTGTGGCGCATTTGTCTTCTTTTTATGAGGTAGAATCGTGTCATATCGTAAAATTTTTGCCCTGAGTCTTTTATCTGTTCTGACATTTGCAGGTTGCGCGAGCAGCAGCTCCAGCGACGATGTTTGTGGCAATGGTAAGCTTGATGCCGGTGAAGCGTGTGATGGAACTACATTTGTAGGTTCAACTGGCATTTGTCCGGCAGGGACGGCAGGCACTGTGGTATGCAGTGGTACATGTACGGCAGATACAAGTGCGTGCAAGGCTGTGTCGCCAAGTCCGAATTGTAACAACAGCGTTTTGGATGCCGGTGAAGACTGTGATGGAGCGAAATTTGCTGATGGAAAAGGCGTTTGTCCGGCCGGAACTGCAGGCACTGTGACGTGTTCAGCGGCATGCACTGTTGATACAAGTGCGTGTATTCCTGAAGTGTCATCCGATTGTGGCAATGGTCAGATCGATGGCAGTGAAGAGTGCGATAAAACGGCATTTGCCGCAGGCAAAGATGTTTGTCCGGCTGGTACAACAGGCTCCGTAACATGCGATGATATGTGTCATGTCGTGACGAGTGCCTGTGTTCCTGAAACATCATCCGATTGTGGCAATGGCCAGATCGATGGTGATGAAGAATGCGACAAAACGGCATTTGCCGAAGGCAAAGATGTTTGTCCGGCTGGTACAACAGGCTCCGTAACATGCGATGATATGTGTCATGTTGTGACGAGCGCCTGTCAGACGCCGACAGAAACCTGTGGGGAAGATGATCTCGGGAGTTGTACGGCTGCTGAGGAAGACACTTATAAATGTGATAACGGCAAACTGGCGATGTGCATGTATGGATGCTGGGTTGTCGATACTGACTGCACCGAATTGGGAATGACCTGTGATAGTGAGCGCAATACCTGCATTGGCACATGCGAAAACAACATCTTTAAAGCAGGCGGTGATTCACTCAACTGCACGGCAGAAGGCAAACTTTGCGATGTCGTCGATATGTGCGTGGACTATGCAGATGGGTTTACATGCGAAGACTCTGTTATCAAGCTCAACAATAAAGAATTCAGCTATGACTGCAAGAACAACACGGATAACAAGATTGGCTGCAATACAGCAGTGGGATGTTCAGATTCCTATTGCGACGGCAGCAAAACGATGCTCTGTGACAAAACAGAGGGCTGTATCGCAGTCGATGATTGCGCAGCTTATGGTGAGGATAAAGTCGTTTGCTCTGATAAGCTGAGTGCATGTGTTTGCACTGAAGAGTATGAATTCTGTTTTGAGAAAGATGGATATTCCACTTATGCAGTTTGCGATCAGACGAGCATTGTGACTGAAATATGTTCGAGCAGCGAATGCAGTGCGACAAGTGGATGTGTGCCTGCTGTTTCACCGACTGGTTGTGGGGATGGCAATGTCGACAGCAGTAATGGTGAAACCTGTGATTGGGTGGATGATGGTGGTAGTAAAACCATTTATGATTCGCGTTATCAGGTTGCGACCTGCAACTATTACGACAAGACCAAGATCTTTGTTTCCGGTGCGCCAACATGTCCTTCAGATACCTGTAAACTGAATATTTCCGGCTGTATTGAAGCCAAGGATTCCGATTATTCATTGGTCAAGTCATTCAGTACATCGAGTTTGGATGACATTAAGAAATTGACGAAAGATGGTGTTGCCGTGATGGAGGGCACATTTGGCCAGGGATATTCGGAATACGACAAGATTGATAATGGTTGGAGTCTTGGCAACTGGACCACAGGAACAAGCTTTGGCAAACACATTAAATTCAATGTTGGTGCGGTTGATAAGAATGCAGTTCGCGTGACATTCAACACCCGACGTGCGAACAGTGCAAACAGCCCGAAATCCCTTCAGGTTAAGATTCTTGAAGATGGAAAAGTTGTTTATATATCCGATGTCGTTGAACTTTCCGGAACAGAAAAAACGGCGCAGACCTTTACGTATAAACACAACAAATCCAGTATGACGGACATGTCATTCCAGGTTGGAGCATTCAATGGCAAGACTGGTCATGTCGTTTTCAGCGATATCAAGGTTTCTGCTGTTAATGCACTCTAATTTCGAGCTTTAGCGGTACATTTAAGAAAGGCATCCTTCGGGATGCCTTTTTTTTTGCGAAAAAAGGGGTAATTCAGGTGAGGATCATGTAAAATAGATTAGTTTAATTTTGTTTCCGGCTTGAAAAAGACCGGAAGAATGCATTTTTAATACGAGATGGAATTTCGGCATGAAAAAGTTCTGGCCCCTGGCGGTAATGGTGTCTGTACTCACATTTGGATGCGGCAGTGAATCGGGAAACGAGATTTCTTTTTCGATTTTTGCGGATCCGGTTCGAACCCATGCGCCGGGAGATGTGAAGTTTGAGCTGACAAGAGATGATGGAAATCCTAGCAGTTTGTGTACAGGAAGCTGGGATTTTGGAGATGGCATTTCACTTTCCGGTGACTATGAAGCCGAGCATAGATATAGGGAATCCGGAAAGTATCGAGTTGGTGTTGAACTGAACTGTAGTGGCCAAAGAGGGTATGCATCGACTGAGGTTGAGGTTTATGGCACAGTGGATTTGTCGTTGACATCCCTGGATGCTCGTCCATTGGATGTGAGTACGGATGGCAATATTTCTGTATCATTTCAGGTTTCAAACGGGGCCGGAACGGCTTTGCAGGTTCCGACATATATCGATATCTATCTGACACCGACGGCTTCTGAAACGGCGTATCTCGAGTCTGGTTCGACGCGTTTGTTCCGATACACGCTTCCGTCACTGCCTGCGGCAGGCACAGAGGGTGCTGTCCGGAAGCTTGAGTTTGAGGTGCCGATGGATGCGACGGTACGTACGGGAGCTTATTACGTTTCAGCAGTTGTCAATCCAGACAAAAAAATAGGTGAAAGTTCATACGACAACAATGTTGCATACAGCACACAGAGTCTGACGGTTCGCAATCAGTCGACAGATGGTGCGGATTTTGTTGCAAGCCGTCTTCAGATTTCACCTTCGGTGACATCCATTCTGACGGCAGCGACGGCTCAATTTGACATCATCAATCAGGGATCGACGTCGGCAGAGGTTTTTCAGTATGAAATCTGGATGGGTGCAAAAGACAATGCATCCGATATGGAAGGTGCCGTCAAGGTTCATGAATCGACGATTGATGGAGGGATGTCCGGCGTCAACCGTTCCTTTAAAAATGTCCAGATTTCGATAGCGCCGGCGATTTCCGACCCAGGACTTTATTATTTCTGGCTGGTGCTTGATACGGGCAATATCATTGTTGAACGGGATGAATCCAATAATGTGGTTCGAAGCACGGCACCGATTCAGGTGACGAATGAACCTGTTCTTGATGCCGATATTACGGTGGAACAATTGACGTTTGCGCCGTCTTCTGCGAGTCCCGGCGGGACATTCAGCACAACGCTTTCTCTTTATAATCAGGGAGCCCAGCCAACGGGATCGTTTGTATGCTCGATTTTTCTGTCAGATGACATGTCGCTTGATATCGACAAGGATTATCTCGTTGGTTCGATAAATGTCGATGATCTTCCGGCACTGGATTCCAAAAGTTTTACATCGGTCATGGAAACAGATACTGGTATTGCTCCTGGAAAATACTGGGTTTATGCCTTTTGTGATTCCAGCGGTGTAATCAGCGAGGCCAATGAGGACAACAATATACAAAGAAGTGAACAGCAGCTTGTTGTGACAAGTTCGTCAGATGTTGATTTGGTATTTGGTTCGCCAGCAATAGAATCGGAAAATACGCTTTTGGACGGCGATCCTTTGCTGATGTCCATAGCGTTGTGCAACAAGGGAACATCAGCAGCGGGGCCTGCTTATGTTTCTGCGATGATGAAGAATTTGTGTGACAATACGGAATCAGAATTCGATCGCGTACTTGTTGCAGGTCTTGAAGCTGGAAAATGCCAGACTGTTCACTTTAATCAGCCGATGAAATGTGATTTCTGGTGTCCCAATTATTCGGCGTATTTTGTTGCCGATTCGACTTTAATTGTTGCCGAACGTGACGAGAATAATAACCGGAAATCACTGGAAGAAAACATCGTGATGACGGGGGATTCCTGTGTATGTGCTGGCGATTCCTATGAAATGAACAATGCTGTTTCCTATGCAAAACCAGTCAAAAAAGTGGATTCGGATTTGACGCTTTGCAAGGATGATGAGGATTATTTCAAACTTGATATCAAGGAAGGGGAGAGTTTTGAAGCTCGTCTGGTTCATGATGAGAGTGTTGCTCCACTCAAATTCCAGCTTTTGCGTGGGCCGGATGTCGCCACTTCTTATGAAGGAAGTGATTCTCTGTATTTGTCAGGCATTTTACTTCAGAATGTTGAGCTTTCGCCTGTTTATCTTCACGTGACGGGGGCCAAATATGGAAATGCGAATCGCTATCATCTCACAGTTGATACTTATGGAAGTACATCCGGTGTGGATCTGGCTGCATCGAACTTAAAGATAGATGGGAACGCTCTGAATGCGTCAGAAAACAAAGAAGTTTCCGTGATGGTTGCCAATCTTGGATCGGAAGCCTCCAAGGATACAACGATTGGGTATTATCTTTCGCAGACGTCAGAAATCGATGAAAGTTCGTGGAAAATATCGCGTCAGAATTTGAGTTCTATTGCGGCCGGAGCTGTTGTTACTCCGACGATATCTCTAAAACTTCCTTCTGACACGGCTGGCGGAAAATATCATGTCATTGCAAAAATTGATGATGATGATGTCAATGACGATGTCAGGCCATCGAATAATGTTGTCCGGACTTCGGCATGGCATTTTGAGAGAAGCTGCTGGGATGTTCTCGATCCCAATGAAGAATTTGAAAGTGCACGAAAAATAACATTTGAAAAAGGTCATTTCCATCATGACGATCTTGCCGTATGTCAGAATAATCGCGATATATATGTGTTTGATATCGAACATGGAAAAGCGCTTGATATAACGGCTGTTGGTAAGAATAATGGTGATTTTGACATTGTTCTGTATGATCAGAATATGAATGAAATTGCGTCTTCGAGAACGGGAAATCTGACAGAAAAGATCCATCGGGATATCATTGTTGGTGATCAGAAATTATATCTCGAAGTATTTTTGCTCGAAAATATATATAATGCCAGGGAAAGTAGTTATTCCCTGGATATCGATATTTCTGATGCGCCGTCTTGGAATTCGTGTAATCCTGCGTTTGAACCAAACAATTATGCTTCTTCATCCTATGATTTGCGTCAAGCCGCCCGAACAGGTCAGGATGCAGAAATCTGTCCTTCCGATGATGAAGATTATTATGTGATTTCACTTGTTGCCGGTGAACGCCTTCAGCTTGGGTTTGAGACATCAGCTTCGGGGCTTCGAGCCGCGTTGTATCGCTGGAATGGTTTGCAGTTTGTTTCAATGCTGACAAACCTTTCGACGCAATCTTTTGATTATGTAGCTACCGAAGATGGGGATTATTATGTCCGCGTTTATACCAATGTTTCCAATGCATCGTCGATGTCTTACAAACTGAAATGGACGGGGACTGAGGGAAACGACATTCGAGTTTCAAATTTGTCGGTTTCCGAGCTGTCGACGTATTCCGGCGCATCTGTTGTTGTCGATTTCGATATCGTGAATCAGGGAACCGAAACTGCTGAATACGATGCAGAGATATCACTGACTGCAAATCAAAAGGTTGTGCTGGAACAGATTCATGGTTCACTGGATGCTGCTAAAACTGAGCATATCCGAAAAAAGGTTGTGATTCCTAAGCAGATTACAGGAGATGTTGCATTGTCGGCATCTGTGGCGGTTTCCGATGATGTCAATATTGGGAACAACACGGCCTCAGTGCAGATGGTGATTTCTCAGGCCTGTCAGAATGATGCACTGGAACCGAATGATAACATTTTGCGCGCATCAGTGCTTGATGGCAGGCAGGAGGGGAGGATTTGTCCGGGTGACGAGGACTGGTTTGTTCTTTCAGTTTCGGAGTCTTCGGTTGTGAAGCTGGCGTTTCGGCATGAGGACGGCGATTTGGACTTGATCGGTTATGACGAAAATGGGCTTGAAGTTGCTCGTTCTTCGACGGCCTCTGATGAGGAAATACTGGAATTTTTCAACCCTGGTAAGTATTATCTTCTAGTGCGAGGTGCCAGTTCTGGCATGACAAATGGATATGTGATTTCGGCTGAATCTGTTGTGGGTTCAGAGGTGTAAGAGACGCATTGTGATGCGCCTTTACACGGATTATTTTGAGGGCATGGCTATTGGTCAGAGAGCCTTTTTAAGAAACGGCTCTGCAGGCCAATATGCGATGCGATGCATTGAATAAGGAAAAACGTGAGGAAAAACGTTATGAAAAAACAGTCGATTATTTTTATGCTTGCAGCTCTTGCCGGCGGATTCGTCATGGCCTGTGATTCGGATGATTCTTCTTCAGGATGCAAGCCGTCATGTGAAGGAAATGTTGTTCTCATTTGTGATGGAGATTCGCATAAGAAAGGTGATGATTGTGCAGCATCCAATAAAGTCTGCTCAGAGGGAAAATGTGTTGAAAGCAAGGATAAATGCACCAGTGGCAATTGTGAATCCAGTGGCGGTGAGAACAATGGTTCCTGCGATGCGGCTGCATGCAAGGCCAAGACTGGCAGTGATTATGCCGGCAATATCTGCGTTGACAGTTATGAAGAAGGTCAAAAAGAATGCGGCTGCAAGCAGGATTCAGACTGCAATTCTGGTTATAAATGCAATATGACGATGTTGATATGTGTCTCTGGTGCAGGTGAAACTTGTAGTGCCACAGCATGTGCTGCGATGTCTGATGATGAGTATTATGGCAGTGCATGTGTCGACTCTGATTCGGGTGACAAAATGTGCGGTTGCATAGAGGATAGCCACTGCAAAACCGGCTATACATGCAATGTTGGCGGGAAATATTGCGAAAAAGCTTGCTCT
>JAZRWV010000536.1:0-3816 GCA_045599925.1 Myxococcota bacterium | reverse complement strand
GTATCAGTCCAAAATTTCGGGGCCGTTGCTCGATCGCATCGACATTCAGCTCGAAGTTGCCGAAGTTTCGTATGACGAAATTCAGCAGACCGACAAGGACGTCGAAAATTCTGAAACCATTCGGAAACGCGTCGAATTTTGTCGTGCTGTTCAGGAAGAACGGTTCAGAAATACGAAAATTCGATGCAATGCCCAAATGGGGGTGCCGGAAATCCGCAAATACTGCGAACTTACGCCCGATGGTCATCGTCTGATGCAGCGAATTATCGACAGAATGGGAATGAGTGCGAGGGCTCATCACAGAATTCTTAAAGTCGCTCGAACTCTGGCTGATATGGATGGGATGGCGAATATTTCGACGGAACATCTTTCGGAAGCCATTGGTTATCGCACACTCGATAAAAAACTGTTTCAGAAATCTTAAACCAGGTCTTTTGTTGATAAACCGAGCTTTCTTCATTTACGCCATCTAAACAAGGAGTTTGCTATGAATATGAATACTATCCGTTTTCTTTTTGTTGCTTTCATGCTCTGCATTTTCGGAATATTCAATGGATGTGCTGAAGTCGACGAAATGGAGCAATATCATATACAATGTGGATGCAGTCAGGCCAAAGAGGCTTTGATTTTTGAGGGAGGTCAAGAGAATATGCCGACTTTATGGACGGAACACGACACCGCATGTGATGCATTGTTGGGAGAACTCGCTGGCAAATGGATAGGGCAGGGTGATTCTTCCGATAGAAGACTTATCATGGAAGCCGATGGGGCATACAAAGTTCAGGAAAGACGCGGATCCAAATGGGCAACGATAAGTTTGGGAACGTATTGGGTCGAATACGAACTTTATCAGGGATTGCTCAGACCGGAACTCCACATGACGATTCCCGGTTCGGACGATGATTATGTCGTTCGCTATCATCTGGATGGGGATGAACTTCATCTGGAAGAACCTACAGATGGTGAAAGCGAAATGGTTTACGTGAGAAAAGTGAATCCGTAACGCAATCGTTTGTTCTCTCGTCCGGCCGCCAACGGCGGCCACCTTGCCTATGCCTTCGTGAAATAAAATATGTGTGTGATATAAAATGTTGTTATAAATCAATATATTACAAATCGAAATGGTGCGAGTTAACACTCATTGTGCTAATAGAAATTGCTTTTTGTTAAGCCTATCAAAAGGTCACAATGAGAGACAGCATCAAGATTAAAAAAAATAAAAGAATTATCAGAAATGTGGCTGAATTCATGCTTTTTGGATATGAAGTCCGAGAGCTTGTTGAAGTCATCAATACCGATTTGACTGTAACTCAAAATAAATCGACGATTCGGCCGATATCACATCCTGCTGGCTTTTTAAGCCTCGTTACCGGTCGATGGCTTTCAATTGCAGAAGCTTATATCCGCCTATTGGCTTGCAGCAATGCGTCTGGTTATGCAGAACGCATTGAAGCACTTCAGGCTTTGCTGCATCATTTTCGGTTTACTGAAATGAAGGCAGTGTCTGTCGATAGTGTCCGTGTTCAGATTGCACTGATGGAAAAAGCCGTCGAGCTGAAGAACAACCGTCAGGCGCAGCTCGAACTGATGAGTGACTTTTCGCAGGTTTCAAGCGCTAAAGGTCGAATCACCAGGCGTCTGCTCAAGGAACTCAACCTGATCGAAGTTTCGGAATACCCCGAAAAATATCCCAACCTGAGGATTGCATGGGATGATCATGTTCACGATTCCTTGACCAATGACTATCATTCGAGAACTTTGCTCGTTCTGAATGCATTTATCAGGGGCGTGTCCAAGATTGCGGTTTCTTATTACGATCTTTCTGAACGTCAGCAGATTGAAGAAACGCTTTTGGCGAGTAAACTTCTGGGCATTCATAGTCAGGTTGCGATTCGTTTCAGTGTGGGCAAGGCTGGTTTTAGAAGAAATTATATGTTCATTCCGGCCAATGGCTGGGACATTGATTCATTCTGGAAATTCTGGGAGAAAAATCAGGAAAAACTCAAACCGTTTCTGGATGGTCTCGATGAGAATTCTTGTCGCCGTTCGGATATGATTCGACGGCTTATTCAGCGGTTTAACGATGAGGTTGTTCCTGCATTTAACGAACCTTATAAAGACCAGGAAGCACTTATATTGCAGCCGCTTTCCTGGCAGGATGTTGAGCGTGTGACGCAGCTAGGACAGGTGAATCGAAAGCATCTTGGGCTGGTCATATTTAAGGTCATGCGTCCGGTTGCGCTCAAGCGCGCACTCTATCTGAAAAATGAATATCGAATGATGAATCCCGGTTCACCGGAAGCTGCCGAATGTTATAAAAAATATGAGGAAGCTCAGCGAATTTTTGACGAACTGACGCCGTCTTTATGCGTCGAAAACTATATTCCGCCAGAATCCGAAGTCGATTACGATTCCGTTTTTGGTACTGAATCCGATATTTTGCCGCTACTCGCCGAATGCGACGCCTATATTGCTTATATTCGTCAGTTGCGACGTGGCATTCCAGAAGCTGTCGATAATATTATCGACAATTATCGTTATCTGACAGATATCGAAGTTTACAATATGGTCGATACCGAAAGGTTCGGCGAAGATATCTATACGCATTTTGCCGAGTTTATTCTGGCATTTAACAGTGGTGATGTCGATCGTGTCGAAGCCTTGATGAAGGCATATAAAGTGCCTGAGCGGTCGAAAGAAGAAATTGAAGCAGCGTGTGAGCATTTCAAGAATCATCCATTCTATACGCGATGTGCATCCGACTCGCTGGGGTGGTCGTCCAAAATTACCGGCATGGGGTTTTTCCACGAATTTCAGCTCGGGACAAAGGCGTTTAGACTGATTCGCCAGAATGGACATACGGCACTTCCTCAGCCCATTGGCGAGCTGTTGTCTGCACATCGCCCGAAAGACACCGATAAAAAAGGCGTTTTTATCCTTTCATCGCGAAAGAACAAGGGGGAGTGGAGTGATGGCGATGGGGCTCAGGCAAATAATGATATGACGCCGCGAAGACTGTGGCGATATATGAATGCCAAAGTCCGATGCTTGATCAAAGTGCTGATCGGCCTGATTCCGATTTGTATTTCTATCTATTTAGTTTCGGATTATCAGGAGCTTGGACTTTGGATTGCCGTGATTTGGTTTGGAGCGACGGCATTCCGAAACAGCATCGTTGATATGATTTCGTCTTCCGGAATCGGCCCCAAAAACTGGAAGCTGCAAAGCGTGGACTGGGAAAATCTCTGTACCTCGCTTTTCTTTACAGGCTTCTCTGTTCCCATTCTGTCGCTTGCAAAATATGGTTTCGACCGACTTTGGATCGATAGTCTTGGATGGGATACGGGATTTATATTTACATTTGTAAAATTCTGGGTCATTGCTTTGACAAATGGCCTGTATCTGGCAACTCACAATACGATTCGAGGGTTTGCAAAGCCTGCTGTTCGCGGCAATTTCTTCCGGAGTGTATTGAGTTGGCCTCTTGCAACGGCGATGTCGTATGTGTTGACGCCGCTTGGTGTGCCCGATGTCGTTCAGGCAAAGCTTGCCTCCGAAGTCGTCGCCGGACTTATCGAAGGTTCGGTTAAATATCGTCGTCAAAAAACGAATGCCCGTCGTGCGTTATACGAGGTTTATTCTCAGTTACAGTCTTCAGATCCTGTTCAGGCTTTGCTTGCAAAACTCGATATTCTTTATTTCTGGACTTTCAGTTTGACTCGCAAGGAGCTTGGGCATTTCTTCAAAACGCCCGAAAAAGTTCGCGATCTCGATGATTCGCAGGTCACTACTGTTGCGAATGGCAATCAGCTCATC
>JAZRWV010000535.1:0-2812 GCA_045599925.1 Myxococcota bacterium | reverse complement strand
CTCCAGGCTGCAGACACAGCTGATCACGTCCCAGCAACCGTCAATGCGCTTGAAGGTCTTAACCTTTTCTCGCTTCAAAACATCCTCGCCTTTTTCTGTGTGGGCTCCTGGTCTGCCATCGTCAGTTATTCATCGACGGGGTCTGCACTTCTTTCATCCGGAATCGGTATTCTTATCGGCATCATCATGATGTTTGTCTGCGCATGGATGATGAGAGCTCTATTCCGGCTTGAATCCAGTGGAACCGTCAAAATGAAAGAAGCTGTTGGACTCACTGGAAGCGTCTACCTGACGATTCCGGCTCGCGACAAAGGTCGCGGCAAGGTCAACCTTGAACTTGGTGGAAGTCTGAAAGAATACGATGCCGTATGCCTCGACGACGAACCGATAAAATCGGGAACAAAAGTTCGCGTCGTCGATCTTCTCGACGACGATTTGCTCGTCGTACAGCGAGAGTCCGAAGAGCTCGAATAAACATTTCAATGCCAAGTGCAAAAGAAATGTATATTGATTCAAACTCAGCAAATCCTCTGTGAAATGTCGCAAGCTACGAATGTGGCACATTTATTTATAAATAAATGTGTGATGTTTTTCAGAGGCTTTTTTATATACAGTTCCGCATTTGAATATACGCCAGTAGTAAGACGCCCATATTAACGCATGTCGACCTTCGCGAGGCTCTTTCAAAACAGGAGAATCGAGTAAATGTTTCAGGCACATTTTCGGTCAGTGTGACGACCAATCCCCTCTATGTACACAATGTTGGAAAACGCCTTCTTGGACTTTCGAGCAAAGAAATCACTACTCTTGCAGAACCAATCATTCCTGCCCATATGCGTCTCGTCATCGCACAGATGGAAGTTGAAAAGCTCAAGGCGCAGCGAGATAAATTCATCAGTATGATAGAGAAAGAATTGGAAACAGAACTTGGCAAAATCGATCTTCGGCTGAACGACACCCAAATCGAAGATATCAGTTAAGAATTGCGAAACACGTCTTTCGCCGACGATTCACGTGTTCAGCGAGATGCTGAAGTAAATTCATTTGAATAAAAGCATATGGTTCAGAATAACACAATCAGAGGATTGTCACAAAATTTTGTAGTTTGTGAATGTAAAACGTGATATTCTCTTATGGTTGTTTTCCGGCGAAGCCGGTTTCATTGTTTTTTTTGCGTGCCGTATGCAATAGGCGCGCACCGTTGCGTATGCGCCAGCATAGCAACGGCAAAAAGAATTAAAAAGGAGCCGAAATGGAAGTTACACAGAGTACCGTCGTTCTTGGTGCAATTATTGTTGTTGTTCTCTTTATCATTTTTGTTGCGATGCTCAAACGCTATCGTCGTTGTCCGTCCGACAAGATCATGGTCGTTTATGGTAAAGTTGGCGGCGGCCAGTCATCCGAATGCATCCACGGTGGCGCAAAATTTGTGTGGCCGTTGATTCAGGACTGCCAGTACCTCGATTTGACGCCGTTTTCGCTGAACATCGACCTTCGCGGTGCTCTTTCCAAACAGAACATTCGTGTGGACGTTCCTGCTTCTTTTACAGTCGGTATTTCGACAGTTCCGAACGTCATGCGCAACGCCGCTGAACGTCTTCTCGGCCTCAGCCTTGGCAATGTCGTCAACCTCGCGCAGGAAATCATTCTCGGTCAGCTTCGTCTCGTCATCGCTACAATGGACATCGAAGAGCTCAACACGCAGCGTGATCGTTTCATGTCCGCCGTTCAGGAAAACGTCGAACAGGAACTCGCCAAGATCGGTCTTCGTCTGATCAACGCAAACATCACCGATATCCGCGATGAGTCCGGTTACATCGATGCCCTCGGTAAAGAAGCCGAAGCAAAAGCCATCAACGATGCAAAACGCAACGTTGCTGAACGCAACCGCGAAGGTAACACCGGTGAAAAAGAGCAGGTCACACGTCAGGCCATCGAACTCGCCGAAAAAGACCGCGAACAGCGCGAAGGTGTTGCCAAGGCTGAAGCACTCGCAGTTGCCGCAGAAAAAGCCGCTGAAACAGACAAACGTACCGCCGTCGCTCAGGCAAACGCTGCATCCGTTGCCGCTGAAAAAGAAGCTGAAAAAGCACAGCGTGCCGCCGTCGCTGCTTCCAATGCCGATGCTATCGCCTCAGAAAACAAGGCCGCCGCAGCCATCGCCCTTTCTGAAGCAAGCCGCCGCGAAGCCGAAGCTGAAGCACGTTCCCGCGCTTACTCCGCTGAAAAAGTCCAGAACGCAAAAGCCCTCGCCGAGGCCTATTCCGCTGAAGAAAAAGCAGAACTCGCACGTGCCGAACGCCAGAAAGCCACGATGCAGGCCGACGTCCTCGTCCAAGCCGAAATCGAGAAACGACGCATTGAAATCGCTGCCGAAGCTGAAGCTGAAGCCATTCGCCGCAAAGCTAAAGGTCAGGCTGACGCCCTCCTCGTCAAAATGCAGGCAGAAGCTGACGGTTACAAAGCACAGCTCGCAAAACGTGCTGAAGGCTTTATGTCCCTCGTCAAATCCGCCAATGGTGATCCGGATGCCGCTGTTCGTCTCATGATGACCGACAAAATCGAAGAACTCGTCAAGGCTCAGGTCGAAGCAATCAAGGGCGTCAACATCGACAAGATTACGGTTTGGGATTCCATGAATGGTGTCGATGGTTCCTCCACAACCTCCAATTTCCTCAGCTCACTGATGAAATCCGTTCCTCCAATGAAAGATATGTACGATATGGTTGGCCTTGAAATGCCCGCCATCAAGGATGCAAAACCCACCGCTAAAGCCCCCGCGATTACGACGGCTGCTAAATAATATATAAAT
>JAZRWV010000534.1:0-12022 GCA_045599925.1 Myxococcota bacterium | reverse complement strand
TTCGGCCAATACGCCATGCGAAGGCGCCCCTCCCCCTTCGGGAGAAGAGGCGAGGATGAGGAATGGGCATGGCTATTGGCCTGACCGTGTCATGACACGGCTCTACAGGCCAATACGCCATGCGATGCGGCCTATGCGCCGATGCCGCATACGGCCGCGCAGAAGCGCATTTTTTGTTTACATCTGGTTGGGAAAATCATTAAAAGACGTCGTTCGCTGCTGTTGGTGAACCTGAGTGAGGATGAGATTTGAAAGAAAAACAAATTACCCAGATATTGCCGATAATGGCCGTCGTTCTTTGCACTGGTTGTGTAAAAATGTATTCTCTTCCTGATGCACCACCCCAATCAGAATGGGTAGTTGCTCAGGAACCGGAAGAAGCCCCAGAAATTGTGATGCGTCGTTTTCTCGATGCAAAACGTGCTGCAATCCAGTGCTTTGCAGCTCTGGCAGATCGCAATTGGGAAAAAGCCGCCAGCTGGATGTCGCAGGGAACTCGCAATTTCTTTGAATCACATTCCAATGGTGAGGGAATTTCAGCAGCATTCGAATCGGGAACTGTTTGGATCGATGGCGAAGCCATGGCATTTGACCCGGTGGGCGACGTGTTTATTCATGAACTGTCCGACATTCGGGACGACTTTGGCGAACGAACGGATGAGGAAAATAAAACACGAAAAGTCCTTTATGCAGTGAATTCATCAGGGCTGGCTCGAGAAATTGTATTCGTTTTCGAAGAGGAACGTTGGGTTCTTGATATGACTGAAATATCTTCAGAACTGTTGGCCGAATGATTTCAAATGTTTCAAAACGCGGATTTTCTGACGGTTCAGAAATAACGCCAGTAAAAATTCATTGAATGAAAACTCGTCAACAGTATTGAACATAGGGGGCTAGACGATGTTATTTGATCGATGCTTACTGGCGAAAAATAAAGCGGGTTGGTCAGGAATTGCGGAAGTTCGCAAGCGCCTTGGAGAGCGATGGCGTTTTTTCGCCTGGGTGATGCTCATCATTGCATGTATTGAACTCTTTCGCCTTGCTCTTGCCGGATTCTGGTATTTTAGCGGTCTGGAATATGTGATTCTCGGCTTAAGCATTTTCTTTTTTATCGCATTTTACAAGCGTTCATCCAAAACATTTAAATATCGGGAAGAAGTCATACTCATTCCCAAACCCGACCCCATCGTGGATGAGGTTGGACAGGTGCTGGGGTATCGTCAGGTCGTCGCACTCCTCGAAAATGGTGAGTATCGAACCTATGATATCACTCGTTTTTCGCATGTCGTCTTTGGTTTAATCGATTATCCGTGGCCGGAACGAAAAAACGTGTCGATTGATGCATTTGCCCTCTATCTTGCGGAAAAAAATGGAACCCCTCATGCCATAGTCGAGGGGTGTTTTGACAAATATTCGTGTTTTCAACTGGCACGTCGCATTGCAGCACTGACAAAACTCCCGCTCATAGAACTCGGAAAAGGTCAGCCATTTACAAAATCCATTTCTTCAGAGGATTCGGATGCACGCCCAAACTCAGAGTCTGATTCCGTTTGATTGGAAAAATAGAGATTCCGCCATCAATGAAGAGCATAAGTTCCTGACTGAGAACTTTAATGCTGAGTTTATCTCGTGCTGGTGTAAAAATATCTGATTTTATCTGAGCATTGAGATTTGAACATTCTCTGACACAAAAAACGGCCCGATTGTAATCGGCTGATTCCAAAACCGGAGCACCTGCTGATTTCGATGCTCCATGCGATCCAGGTTGTGTTGAAAACCAGATACCGGATGAACAGTGCATTTCTGTCGTGTCGCGAAATGCTATTTCATACCTGGATGCTCTTGCCGGACAGGGATGAGCGAGCAAAATGTCATTTAAAACCGGCACATGAATAGGAACATTATCAATCCATGCCTGAAGTCTTGGAACTGACATTGTCCGCGCCGTTCCGGTTAGAATGGCATTAAAAAGTTCTTCGAACTGCTGATAGTCAGCGGCGCAATGAAATCCGACACTTTTTTCAGGAAAAAGCCGAATGGCGCATAGCGGAACATCCAGCATTCTGATGGCTGCATCGAGCAGCGTTCCATCGCCGCCAGCGGCGATGACCAAATCTGTATTTTCAAATGAATCAGGAAGTTCCAGTCGAGAATAGCATTCGAGCTGATGACCTTGCTGTAAAATCAGATTTTTAATGGGCAAAAGCCTTTCGTTCTGAAGAGCATAAAGTGCAGTCGAATCAAGTCTGTCTGCATAAATGAGCGCAATTTTCATATTTTTGTCTGAGAAATGGATGATGTTTAATCGAGCAGCTTGTGTTTTTCCTGTCTGATGTGGGAAGCATCTCCACTTACGGAGCGTTTGCATTCTGAAATTCTGAAGTTTTCAGGCAAATGTGGACGAAGAATGGGAGGAATATCCTCTTTTCTCGTTCGCAGATAATCCTGAATAATGATTTGAGCAGATTCAGAGGGCAAAATGTTGCAGACTTCGGTCATGTAGCAAAACAGAAGATTCACCCAGCGAGTTTGTGAAATGCCTTGAGTTGCTTGAGTTTGGGTGTAAACCCATTGAGTGAATGCATGAAACTGATGAAAGAAATCGGGCTCACAAATCCTTCTGATTGTGAGAGGAAAATTGGCGTTATTAACGAGAGAATCGTAAAACTTCGCAAAACGTTTGAATTCAGTCAGTTCAGCAAAAGACATATCCGGCGTCTGAAGAACTTCATAGGGCGGGAGTTCGGAAAAAATGAGCCCCCATTCTTCAGCCATGAGATCGAGTGGAGAGGATTTGAGACGTTTAAGAATACCGAGTTGAATTTCCTGAACACCGGAATGCTGAAGGCGGGTAAAACCATCGGCAAACTGAGAGAATGATTCGCCTGGAAGCCCCGCAATGAGATCTGCATGAATGTGACAGCCGGTTTTTTCGCGCATAAGCGCCAGATTTTTCAAAAGTCTTTCGGCATTGAGCTGTCTGTGAATGCGATCTGCAACATCCTGTGTGAGCGTTTGCACGCCGAATTCAATCTGAATTGCCCCTAGCGGATAGAGAGCCATGGCATCGAGGAGCTTTTCAGGAATTTCATGCGGGACCATCTCAAAATGAAGAGAAAGCCTGTCTTTCCATGGAAGAAAGAACTCCAGAATCTGCAGCGATCGCGTAAGAGATGCATTCAGAGTTCTGTCGAGGAATTTGAAGGATTTAGCACCTCTGTCGATAAGTTTTTGAAATGCCTGAAAAAGCGCATCAAGTGGGAAAAATCTGAGAGGTTTATCCTGTGAACTGTGACAGAATGCGCATCGATAGGGACATCCTCTTGAAGTTTCAACATAAAGAATTCGATGCGCGATATCGTCATCAGAATACTCACCATAGGGAAGTTTCAAAGAAGAAACATCGACTCGCGGAGCATGAATAATTTTCTGATCGACGAACGAGTGCAATGATTCAGGAATATTATTTTTATTCCCGAGATACTTTTCACACAAAGCAGCGACGATTTCTTCGCCTTCACCGACGATGATGTGATCAGCCAGAGAGAAGAGTGCATCAGACATTCGGGATTCCGGAGTCGCGATTTCCGGGCCACCAATGATAATGATGAGTTCCGGATTCGTTCGTTTGAGAATTTCGACGAGCTGTCTGGCAAACTGAATACTCCAGAGATAGACACTGATACCGAGAAGTTTCGGTTTTTTAGAGAGAATCTCGTAAGCGGCCTCAGTGGGATCGTTTTGGATGGTAAATTCGAGAATTTCCGAGTGTTCGTGAAAGCTGTCAGGAAGATTGGCACGAAGAGTTTTGAGCGCAAATGCGACGTGAGAAAACCGGGCATTGCAAGCAGTGAAAAGGATATCAGGCATAGTGTTTATCATTAATAAAGAACAATCATTCGCCCGCCTGCACAACAGGCGCGGCAATCGATGAACGATAAACGAAAAAGCGGCCGTATGCAATAGGCCGCCCCGCCTTGCGTATCGGCCGTTCGGCCGATAGCAAGGCCCCACCCAAACTGAAAAGACGTGTCATGACACATCTCTTATTTCGCCACGCCAATCGACATCAGAATTCGGATGCTGTTTGGGGCCACATAGAGTTTGTAACCGTTGTGAAGCGTGGCATTTTCGGGCTCGACAATATCATTCGGCGACTTTTTGGACGTATCGGCGATGTCGTACCAGGCGCGTTTGGGCAGTTCGAATGTGAGCGGCTCGCGCCAGGCGTTCATTGCGATGAAAAAACGAGGTTCCTGCGGGCCCTCCAGCAGTTCAAAAGCAAGCGAATGCGAATAGGAAGACCAGTCCGGAGTTTCAAGTTTGACCCCATGAAAACGGATGTTATCGATGAGCAAACGGCATGTTTTGGGGTCGGCAAAATTCGTCTGATGAAGGGCCTTAACCCGCTTGCGCAGAGCCATCATCATCGTGCAAAAGCGCATCATTTCATCCGATTCTGGCGTCGGAGTCCAGTCAACCCAGGAAATTTCGCTGTCCTGACAGAAACCGTTGTTATTTCCCTGCTGCGTGCGCCAGATTTCGTCGCCGCCCAGAATCATCGGCGTTCCACGTGACAAAAAGAGCGTCGCCATGAGATTTTTCGCATGCTGAATGCGCTTTCTCACAATAACGGGATCGCTTGTTTCGCCCTCAATGCCGAAATTTGTACTCAGATTTTCATCGCTTCCGTCGCGATTCTGCTCGCCATTTCGTTCATTGTGTTTTGTCTTGTAGGAACAGAGATCGCGAAGCGTAAAGCCGTCGTGCGCGGTAATAAAGTTAATGCTTTGAGCGGTATTCTGCTTGTCGCCAAAACAGTCCATGCTTCCGGCGATGCGTCTGGCAAGTCCGAGTGCGGTATTGTCGTATGCAAGCCAGAAAGCGCGGGCATCGTCGCGGAATTTTCCGTTCCATTCAGCCCATGCACGAGGAAATCCGCCGACTTTATACAGGCCGCCGGCATCCCATGCTTCGGCAATCAGCTTGCACCCGCCGAGCACCGGATCATCCGCAATATCGCTCAAAAGCCCGAGATTCGGGTCATTAATCCACTCGCCCTTGTTGGAACGTCCGAGGATGGTTGCAAGATCGAACCGGAAACCATCGACATGCATTTCGACAAGCCAGTAACGCAGACATTCGATGATGAGATGCTTCATGACGGGATGATTACAGTTCATCGTGTTGCCGCACCCCGTGTAGTTTGCGTATTTTCCGCGTTTTTCAAACATGTAGTAAACGGCGTTGTCGAAGCCGCGAAAAGCCAGTGTCGGCCCGTGTTCGCCACCTTCGCCGCTATGATTGAAAACGACGTCGAGAATGACCTCGATTTGCGCTTCGTGAAAAGCACGGACCATCTGACGGAATTCGTCGACGACATCGCCCGGAGTTTTGCTGAATGCATAACCCTGATGCGGGCTGAAGAAACCGATGGTTGCGTATCCCCAGTAATTTCGATTGATTTTTTTCGTCACGGGATCGACGAGTGTCGGCGGTTCGAGTTCATTAAACTGAGCAACGGGAAGGAGTTCAATCGTCGTGATACCAAGCTTTTTGAGATGCGGAATGCGTTCGACGAGGCCGAGAAAAGTTCCGGGTTTCGTGGACATGCTCGAAGGATGAGCCGTCATGCCTTTGACATGGCATTCATAAATGACGGAATCGGCGAGTGCATAGCGCGGACGCGTTTCGATATCCCAGACCATGGGGGCCGGCGGAGTCGCGACGGATTTTGCCGTATATGGCGCATTGTCGAGCTTCGAAAAAGACCGTTCTTTCATCGACGACTGTCGGTCGTAACCGAAAAGTGCATCGGCGAACATGTCAAAACTGCCTGTAATTGCCTTTGCATAGGGGTCGACGAGGAGTTTGTTGACATTAAATCGGTGCCCGGCAAGTGGTCTGTAAGGGCCGTCAATGCGCCAACCATAGAGCTGCCCGGGCTTGAGATTGTGAATGAAGATGTGCCAGATATCGCCGGTTTTATTGCGTTTCGGGTCAAGTGCGATATGGGCCGAAGGACATGTGTCATTCGGATTGTCGAACAAATCGAGGAATGCTTTTTCGGCATTTTGAGAATAGACGGCGAAGTTGATTCCTTCCTGCGTGACAGTAGCCCCGAGAGGGGTTGGATGTCCGATCGTCGTTTCAATATTCATCTTAATAACAGCGATGGAAGCGGCCGTTCTGGCTGATTAAAGATACAAAAAAAGGCACCCTGCAAATGCTGGTGCCTTTTCAAAGATGGCTAGGGACAGAATCGAACTGCCGACACGGGGATTTTCAGTCCCCTGCTCTACCTACTGAGCTACCTAGCCAAATCTGGCATCGGCGTCACCGCCTTTGCCTTGAAGCGAGCGCGCTTTTATGCGTCTGTGACGATTTTGTCAAATACTTTTTGTATTTTTTGTTTTTTGGGACATGGCTATTGGCCAAATGGCCAATACGCCATGCCGCGCGGCCTATGCGCCAAAGGCGCATACGGCCGCGCAATCGTTGATTTGACAAGTCCTCTGTGATAAAATTTACTCCTGTCGAATAGTTTCAGGTGCGATGACTGAGAAAGATTTATCACACCCAAATCTGTTCGCAACATGATGGAAATGCCAGCTCTTTTCCATAAGTTCTGTACATCTATTTCAAAGGGGACTTCCTGTGTCCAACATATACCGCGATAAAATTGAACCCTTTTCCCGACAGCCAAGAGTTTGGCTGAGTTATGCCCTAAAACGCGGCATGCTCGACTGGATGAGTGATGAACAATATCTCAAACTGATATGGCTCATTCGCATGGGCTATCCACTGGATCTCGAGAATCCGCGCACTTTTAACGAAAAAATCCAGTGGCTGAAACTTCATGATCACAATCCAATTTACAACATCATGGCTGACAAATACGAAGCCAAACAATTCGTTGCGGATCGCATTGGCGAAGAATATGTCGTTCCGTGCTATGGGGTGTGGGATCATTTTGATGACATCGACTTTGACAAACTTCCGGAAGAGTTTGTTCTAAAGACGACACACGATAATGACAGTGTCGTTATTGTACGCGATCGCGACTTATTCGACCGCAAGGCCGCTAAGAAACTACTCGAAAAGCATCTGAAAACGAATCATTTCTGGTGGTGGAGAGAATGGGTTTATAAAGACATCAAGCCCAGAATCATTGCCGAAAAAGTCCTTGAAAACAAAGATAAATCTGATCTTCGCGACTATAAGCTTTTCTGTTTCGACGGCGAACCGCAGTACAGCTACGTCTGTACCCATGTGAAACATGGCGAAGATCCTGTCATGACACAACACAATGGGAAACCGGAATTCATGCTTTCAGGTCATGTCAGACCTTTATACAGATTAAAAAATGCCATCGGAAAGCTCGAAACCTATACGTTTTATGACAATGATTTTCACATGATTCCCTGTTCAAAAGCAGACTGGCCAGCCATGACAGAACCAATTCAGCCGCCGGCAACTTTTGAAAAAATGAAAGAAATTGCGCGAGTTTTATCAAAAGACATTCCACATGTCCGCGTCGATATGTACGATGTCGATGGGAAACTTTACGTTGGCGAACTCACATTTTACACCTCTGCAGGATATGAAGACTTCGCCCCCGATGAATACAATTATAAATTTGGCGAAATGCTTAAACTTCCAACCGATACAAATCAGAAGACATAACAAAACCTGCCATGCGGATTGTAATGCAGCAGCCACCAAAGCATTATGAACTACTACGAATTATCCCATATCGTTCAGAGACTATCCTTTGATCTCATTGATGCGCGGCTGGAACAGATTTCAGATGGAGAAAACCGGCTTCAGCTCGCGTTTAAGCGCTATATTGAAGAGGAAGATGACCGGCGCAGATTCTTTCTCGTCATTGATTTTCTGCCGACGCATCTCGACATCTATCCGACCACACATCCGAAAAAAGCGCCGGCACAGCCGCAGGCTTTTACGATGCTGCTTCGCAAATACATCAGCAATCACATGCTGACCGGTCTGCGCATTGCCGAATCTGATCGTATCGTCACATTCGAATTCGGATTCGATGAAACACCTTATTTTGAACTCATTGCCGAACTGACCGGACGATCCCCCAAAATCTTTTTCATCGAATCCGATTCGCGAAAAATTCTCGGCAAAATCGGAAATGACGAATCGCGTGAAATCCACGAAATCTATACACCGCCTGAACATCATGATTTGCACGATGCCGAGAATCGGTTTGAATCACTCAACGATTCTGTGCTCTACGATGCTCTCGACGGTGAATTTACAGCCCGCGACGAAAAAGAACGCATTGATGCGCTCAAAACCAGTGCACTCAAACGCATTGCGAAGTCATTAACTCGCGCGACAAAACTCGAAAATTCTCTTTCCAAAGACCTGTTTAAAGCCGAAACCGCCGAACAGGAACGATTTGAAGCCGATCTTCTCAATGCGTATGCCTATCAGCTCAAACAGGGCATGCTGACGGCAGAACTTCCCGATTTTGAAACCGGAAATCCCGTTCGAATCAGTCTGGATCCGGCCATTTCGATTCGCGACAACATCGATAAAAAATACGCCCACAGCAAGCGTATGCTTCGTTCCCGCGAACAGATTCATGCGCGGCTTGAAGACACACAAAAAAGAAAAGCCAGGCTTGAAGAGCTCAAATCCATCATCGAAAACGCGAAAGATTCTTCACCCATTCTGGAACACGAACAGGAAATCGACGAAGTCTGTGCACCGGATGAAAAAAATCGGATTTCTTCGAAAAAAGAGAAGAAATCCGGCCCAAAAGTCACCGTTCACAAGCCCTATAAAATCTTCAAATCGGCGGATGGAACACAGATTTTTGTCGGCAAATCGGCCAAAGACAACGATGATCTGACATTTCATCACGCGAAAGGAAACGATTACTGGCTTCACGTCAGTGGGATGCCGGGGTCGCATGTCGTCGTCAAATCGGCAGAACCCAGCCAGGAAACGCTGATTGATGCCGCATTGCTGGCGATGCATTATTCCAAGCTGGCGAAATCGGACAATGTGGAAGTGCATGTGACGCAAGCCAAATATGTGCGAAAACCCAAGGGAGCGCCAGACGGCAAAGTTGAGATTCGCGGTGAAAAGTCGATGATTGCGAAGAATTCAGAGAAACGTCTGGCGCGGCTAATGGCCACCGAAAGTTGAAGTCGAGCAGTATCCGGCCAAAGGCCGGACAGGCTCGACAAGCCGGCGTATCGCAGATAGCCGGCTTGTGCGGGCGTATCGCAGATAGCCCGCACCCCCCTATTCCACCAGCTTATCGAACACCTGAACACGACAAGTCAGGTCCATATTGACCTGCTCCGGCATTGCAGAAGCCTTAATCCACGCCATAAATTCAGCTCCGGGGGCCGCCTGTTTCATGATATCAAACCAAATGCCGAGAGTCGGCTTAATTTCCATGACATCATGCGCACCGCGAAGAATGGATGAGTCAATCAACACCCCATTCGCGGCATTCCAGCACGTCATATCGACCTGAACCGCATCATTTTCGACGAGTTTTTCCGCATTTCCCTGGGTGTCAAAACGAATCCATGCGCCATCGGGAAGAATGGCAATTACATTTTTATCGTCGGGAACCGTGAGTTCATTCGGTACATCGAGCTGCGTGAGATATTCAGCCAGCCACATGTCTTCGACGAGGTCGTAATCTGTCCCGATAAGGACCGCAGGAATCCACATACGGACATGCGCCCCTTCATTCATCTGTCGAAGCATTGCATTGTGAAGCGGATCGAGCTGCTGACTTTCGTCATTCAGAAACACGATCTGCCCCCGACTTGCGCGATTGCTTTCGAGGATCTCGCCATTGGATTTCCAGCGCGACGCCTGAACCCGGAGCGCCTGCCCTGTATGGGCTATTTCGCCTTTTCCGGGTTCGATGAGGCGCCATCGAACATCGTCGTAATCCGGCAGATGAAACGCATCATCCGGCGCAGCAGTTGCATCTTCCGGCGCACGGTACGTTTCATCTATCCCCAAAAGCTCGATTTCCCATATGCGAGCCTGTGACTCGCCCCAGGCTCTGACCTGCTCTCCAATCTCCATTACTCTGAGCATTTCGGTGACAAATGGCGTCGAATGAGAATAAGCAACGGTCGCGGATTCCTCATCAACGACAGCCCCTTCCACATTCAAAACCCGCAAATGCACCTGAACCGCATCCGTCATGGCGGGTTTCTGCCCATTTCCGGGTTTCAGAACCACATAAGCATATCCGGACTCAGTGCGAAGCGCATTCTCAGGAATCAGCATCGATCCATTATCGCCACTTTCCAGTGTTTCTGTTTGTGCGGGTTCAGTCGAAGACTCAGAAACAGCAACATTTGATGTCGTTGCGCAGGCTGTAAGAAAGCAAGAAAACACAAGTAATATAAGGAGTTTATGCATTTTTGATGGATATCCAGACGAAGAAATATAGAACAAATTGATAAAAGCATAAAAAAAGCCCCCAAAAGGAGGCTTTTCATAGAACTGAGTGAAAATAATTATTTCACGAGGCTCTTAAGGAGTGTGAGTGCACGGCTGTAACGGGCATCGAGTTCCGGACCGTCTTTGAGTTCGGGTTCATTCGGCATCGAAACAAAGGGAACTTCAATGCCTTTAATGTTGATGAAGCCGCATTCTTTACCGCCGGTCAGTTCATCCCAGTCATCGGCTTCGCTGAAGCGAAGGAGGCTTTCTTCGGGAAGGCTGTGTGACAGAATGGAGCCTTTTGCCCATTCTTTATAGCGAGCATCGTTTTTACGTTTGGATTCCGCGAATGAGACTTTGATGTACAGGATGGCAGAACGTTTGAGAACTTCGGGGTCGAGTTTTTCATAAACGTTTCTGTAACCGCCATCAGCCATGCCACGGGCAAATTCAACGAAAACAGTGTTGTTGGTGAGGTCAAAGTCTTTGTTGTCGAGGTATTTTTTGCGAAGAGCGACGTTGAATTTTGCGATGCTGAGTTCATTCAGAGGATGTTCGGATTTCTGATCATCGAACTGAACATAGCCTAGTTCATGCGTGCGGGAATAAAGGCGCGGATATCCCATTTTTTCCCACAGATCGTCTTCCTGGAATTTTTCCCAAAGCCAAACGAAGTCATCTTCAAAATAAAGATCACCGATATGGAAGAGCTCTATGCGTTTTTCGATCGGTGTATTGCGGATGAAGTCAATGAGTTCGGATTTACCGCCGCCAGGACGACCATTGAGAAGAATGTAATCAAACGTATTGCTCATGTTCAAGCTCCTGAAAAAAAAGAAATAAACGCGCATCTGCGCAAAAAAGAACAGCCGCTCTTATAGGGCTTTTTGAGCGGCTTAAACAACCAAAATCTTCAAAATTGCAAGGATTCATGCGGATTTTGCAACCACACAAGATGTTTTACACACACCTTTAACCACATTTATTTCTGTGCACGATGAGCGATTGCACTTTCGAGAGTCTGTTCCATGAGACTGATAACGGTCATTGGACCAACGCCGCCGGGAACGGGTGTGATATAGGAAGCGACTTCGCTTGCCGGACCGAAATCGACATCGCCGTGAATGACGCCGTCTTCAGTTTTTGTAAAGCCGCAGTCGACGACGATAGCGCCGGGTTTAATCCAGTCACCTTTGACGAGTTCCGGACTGCCGGCGGCGACGACGACGAGGTCAGCACTTTTCACGTGAGAGGCGAGGTCACGTGTTCTGGTATGACACATAGTGACAGTGGCATTTTTTTTCTGAAGCATCAGACTCATGGGTTTGCCGACGATATTGCTTCGGCCGATGACGACGGCATCCAGGCCGGTCAAATCGAGATGATAAGCTTCGAGAAGGCGAATAATACCGCGAGGTGTACACGGCTGAAATGCACCGGTTTCGCCGAGCAACAGTGCGCCCATTGCGGCGCGGGTCAACCCATCGGCATCCTTATCGGCGCGAACCCGATTCGGAAGGGCCACGCTATCGAGATGTTTGGGGAGTGGAAGCTGAACAAAGAC
>JAZRWV010000533.1:0-3349 GCA_045599925.1 Myxococcota bacterium | reverse complement strand
TGTCAGAACAATCAGTGTGTATGCAAACCGAATTGTGATGGAAAATCCTGTGGTCCAGACGGTTGTGGCGGTTCATGCGGTGAATGTTCAGGCCAGGATGTCTGCCAGAACAATCAGTGTGTATGCATTCCGAATTGTGATGGCAAAATGTGCGGTCCGGACGGTTGTGGCGGTTCATGCGGCGAATGCACTGAGGCTCAAAACATCTGCATGGAAAATCAGTGCGTATGTGTACCAAGCTGTGATGGCAAAACCTGCGGCAGTGACGGCTGCGGCGGTTCATGCGGCGAATGTGAAGGCGCACAGGATATTTGCGAAAACAATCAGTGTGTATGCAAACCGAATTGCGACGGCAAAACCTGCGGCAACGACGGCTGTGGCGGCTCATGCGGCGAATGTGATGAAGGTTCGGAATGCAGTGAAGCTGGTGTATGCATAGAGCTGTGTACACCCGATTGTACCGATAAAGTCTGCGGTTCTGATGGATGCGGCGGCTCATACGGTGAATGCGGTGATGAAGAATCCTGCAAAAATGGTGCATGTATTGATACGTCTTGCAAACCGTCCTGTGGAAAGAACAATTGTGGTGACGATGGTTGTGGCGGTTCATGCGGTGAATGTGATGGGGACGAAATCTGCTCGCAAGGCAAATGCATTGCTCTGGAACTTTGCGAACCACAATGCGATGGCAAAACCTGCGGCGACGACGGCTGCGGCGGCATTTGCGGCACTTGTCGTTCCGGTGAGGACTGCATTTCCGGCAAATGTGTCGACCCCTCGGATGGCATCGATCCCGATTATCATCTCGAAGGAAAGGATTCGTGTTCTGCAACACCACAAAATGGAACCCAAAATCCATGTGGCTGGTTGCTCGCAGCCATTCTCGGAGCTTTTGGAATCCATCGCCGAAGACGTTCATATTGATTTTATAAATGCTCGCCTATATCGCTCCTTTCAGGCTCCGATATACGGCGAGCGATCGCGGCTATGGCTTCGCCATACGCCGCTTTTTTTTGCGTAAATATAGAAAAATGCGTGCAGGCGTGTTTTCGAATGCCAAAAGCAGATGAAAACAGCCTGCACAAAAGGCACGTATGGCAAAGCCATAGTGCCGAAATAGTGCACGTATGGCAAAGCCATAGTGCATAAAATAATATATATATTAATAAATTTTATATGAGAATCGAAGCTGAATATATTGATCGATCTGAACTTTATCAATCATACTAATGTCATAATTGAGACGCAACATATAGGAAATACTGGCAATTGAACTCAATCGAATAGCTGCATCCAGGTCGAGGTCAACGACAGGCGCTTTCATATTATCAAAAGGTTCAATCACTGACGTATCCACTTTGAGCGTAAACCACTGAATTGGGGTCAGCTCAAGTGTCATGGCGGCTTCAATGCCAAACTGTGAGGTTCCATCAACAGGAGTCAGCGTGACGAAATCCTCATCATCTTCTTCTTCAATATTTGCGACATACAAATCGCGAACATGAACATAACGATAGGCCAGACCAATTCGAGCCGCCAGCTTAAACCAGGAACCAGCAGAAACGTCAAATCGCCCGCCAGCACCGGCATTGAGCAGCAGCGGCGAAAATGAAGGTGAAAGCTGAACCTCTGTCTTTCCCATTTCCGATGAAACAATATTCTTGTCCTTATCGAGCTTGTTTACGACATAATTTCCATTCAATTCCTGATATGTCGGTGCCATATTGGATTCAAACGAAAACCGGACAAAAGGCCCAAACCAGTCGACAAAACGATAGGAATAGAGCAGCTCCAGCTTGAGTTCGTCAATGGTCGTCACAAAAGGTCGCTCTTCAAACCGGATCGTGCCGCCAATTTCAGCATTCAGACGCGTATAAAGATAATGCTTGTGAAGACTTAGCGTGAAGTATGATTCGATAAATGCACTGACATCGAGAAGCTGACCCGGCGCTTTTCCGACAACATTATCGGTGCGATTGAATCGGACAGAACCGCCGACAAGCACACCGGCCCACCAGCAGCGTTCTTCAATATCTTCAATGATATCATCGATTTCACCGCCACCAAGAATATCACCGGTCTCTTCATCCAGAACAAGCGTAACTCGCGACAATTCACCGGGATCAAGCTCAATTGTGATAAAATTTTTTCGAGCCTGATAGCCTTCACCGGCTGAAATAATCATATATTTTCCGGGCCAGAGAAGCCATGTGGAAAGCCGTTCACCCTCGTTGAGAAGAGCTCCAGACCCCAGACCGATATAAGCACGATCCGGAAGACTGATGATTTCATAATTGCCGCGAATTGTCGTTCCTCGATCATTCACAACCTTGATGATCAGACCAGACCATTCAACCGGTAGAGTCGTTACCCTGCCTTCGACAACATGAACATCAAATTCAGGCCGTTCCTTCGATACAACAGAACCTACCGTAACGGAATAATCACCTGCAGGAACATAAGTTGTCGTCCCTGTATGCGCTTCTTTGATAACCTCATTCTTTTCATTTCGAATCTGATATTTGGGTTCATCCATGCCAAGACTCATCGACGGAACAAAAATTCCACCTGTCGTTACGGTTTGAAGCTGAGCTTCCCGTTCAAGCTGAGTTTTGGGATCCGGTCCTAACCAGGTTTTACTGCCGTTATTGAGATCACCCTGATTATCCATTGCATTTTCAATATCATTCGAAGAATTATCTGCATTGCGATTTAAAGAATTATCTTTAAAGCTAAGATCTTTTTCATCTCCGTCGGAAGCTGATTCATCAACAGAGATCAAAGCCCATCGCGAACTATCCAGATCGTCTGAGGCATCATCAGCCCAGGCCATGCCGGATGTCACACTGCTCATCGCAAGCCCCGTAATGGCCATTGCGAGTCGTAATGATGGAGTTTGAGAAATCAGTTTCATAAAACGGAACAATTATTCTGGTTTGTTTTTTAATTTTGCCCGGGGCATATCATTCAAATTATCTAAATCAGATGCTGAAGATGACGTTTCATCGAAATCTATAGCAGTATCGGATTCTGTCACAGATTTTGCGGCTGAAGATGCTTTTCCGGAAAGCTTGTTTTCGAGATCCTGAAATGCCTTAACCAGTTCAGCATCGAGAAGCTCGCTCATGGCCTTGACGACATAAACAGGCTGATTGTCAGCAACCGGACGTCTTGCATCAAACGCATAAAACCATACCGTTGATTTGTCGCTTTCCCGAACCAGTGTAAATTCGAGATTTAAATGGGCATACCATTCCGTATCGGAAACATCGAGTTCTTCAATGGAAAGGACTTCAACGTTGAGAAGATAATCGGGCATCGTTTCTTCGACTCTTCCCGCAACATTTTT
>JAZRWV010000532.1:0-30493 GCA_045599925.1 Myxococcota bacterium | reverse complement strand
TAAATTGTTGAATGCTTATCAAACGACTTTCTGACAAGTCTGGATTATCAGACATATCAAAAAATGCCACTTTAATGCACCCCTAATATTCACGCCAATATAGATACTGGCCACCCGTTGTGTTAAAATCAATGACTGTCGTCAGTGTCCGTTTTGTTCCGCCATATTCTCCGACTGCAACCACGCGAAAAACACGAGGACTTGCAGTCGTAATGTTTGCGTATAATTGACTTGCATTAAACGTCAAGTTTGAGAGTCCAAGACCCGCCGTCGTCACGTTTAATATTTTATCCCCCAACAATAAATAGGCTGTCGGCGAATACATCAAAAACTTCGGAAGCTGCTCCGAATCATCCATCATGGCTTTCAGGACTTTATTGAATTCGGACACATTCCTGAATGGAACAACCGTACCATTCGGAACAACCCCAGGAATAACTGACGTTTCATTCATAACAGTATAGAGATACAGCAGGTTCATCGGATTTGAAACAAACTGCTGATATCCTTCCAATGCCATCGCCAGCATCAGAAGCTGTGTCCCTATCGTCTGATCCGCGCAAGCCCAGATCTTATTATCCTTATTCGAATTGCTGTCCACTTCGACTGCATTGCAAAGCACGGAATAAATCACTTTAGCCGATGCAAGATTGACATTGATCTTTTCAACCGGATACACCGTTAATGTCTCACGAAAAGCTTCCATGATGTCATCGCCAAATCCCGCAACTTCATAGAGTTCATCGAGCGTCGTCAATTTCGCATTTTTTACCTGATATTTCTTGCGCTGGTCGACGTAAAGACTCGATTCGTCACCACTCGATTCCTCTAAAACACATTCATTCGTAATAAATGTCTTTTCACTGTCCTTATCCACCCAGTCGATCATGGCGGCCAGCAATTCCATACGCGTCAGCTTGTCACCTTTGGACGAACGCGCATTGAACAGCTCGTCATACTCGGTACTCGCCATCATCATGCAGAGTTCGTAAAGATCGTTCTGTTTTGTATTCGTAAAGAATTTATTGATGTTGATGCGCCCTTCTTCTGGTACAACTTTGACATTGTAATCCCCCGAGTCATCGCCCATCGCATCCACACCAGCCTCGTGCAGATTAAAACTCGCAATGGTTTTATCCGCATTCGGAACATCGACACTCACAATACCGGTTTTAAACGGTGCCATGAGCAAGTCCATAATCGTGTACATCTGAAAATTCGACTTTTTCAGACGCTGGCCGAAGAACTCATCCTGTTCAAGCTCATACTGATAGGTCAGCAGCAGACGACCGAGATTCAATGCACTTTTGGCCTTGTAATAGGCCTTCAAATCATCGCGCACATTCGCAGAAATCGAAAAACTGACCTGGCTGTTAACAAAACCGGACAAAACGGTTGAACTCATCACAGCCACATACGTCAGCACCATTAATAAGGCAATTCCCTTATTCTTTTGCTGGCGTTGTCCTCGAATCAGACTTCCATTCAGACAATCCCAGAATGTTGCGCATCCGCGCGCGATTTTCATATATCTCATCTCTTTCATGGCTAAAAATCCAGCGCGGTTGTTAAATGAATCTGAGCCTGTGTCGTGATGAGCATCGGTTCATCACTGCCCAGCGGATCCTCAATTTCTATCTCAATTTTCACTCTGCTCGGAAGCCTGCCTTCGTAATCGGAATGCTCCGTATCCCACGAATCAACCCAGCCATCACTTCCAACTGCCATGTCCGCTTTGTTGTCATCCCAGTACTGAAGTCTGAAACTCAGCACATGATCCAGTAACGGCAAAATCGTTCCGCCCTTCGTAAAATCATCGTTAATCGGTGCCTGTTCTCGACGAACAAGATACGTCTCAAAGTCGCCGTCTTCATTCCTCATGTCCTTTACAAAGTACGATATTTCGCTCTGATCACCCACTTTTTCATCGCGAAACATGCGGACGTATCCCATACTCGTAAAATCCACTCGTTCTTCGTCGCCTAAAAAACCTGTCTGATAACGAATTTCCGTCTGCGAATCATCGTCGCCATGTTTTGTTATGAAAGCAGTCGACATATCGCGAACGATGCGATTGACAGCCTGTTCAACACCATGAAGTCGTTCATTGATTTCCTGCATACGCTGCTGATTGTCGACAGCAATAGCAAAGGAGCCCCATCCAACCGCCATTACCCCGGCGAGCAATCCGACGACAAGCATGATTTCAATGAGCGTCATGCCGGATCTTATGGCTTTGCTTTTTGACGGGGGGATCGCGTTTGCTGACGCCGGTTCCGGCGAACAGCATGCCGCTTCTTCCCCCCGCGCGGCTATTGCATACGCCGCTCCCCCCCGGAATCCACAAAGCCTGTTCACTTTTTGCATCAGTGTCATCAATCTCTTCATGGCCTGGCTACTTCCTTGACTGGGGGGCATTTTTACCCGAAATCTTCTCGTCGGATGAACCACTCTTCGAACCACTCTTTGAACCACTCTTCGAACCGTTCGTCGAACCAGTATCACTACTCTCGGTTTCAGCATCATCACTCGTCGCCCCTGTCACCGACGCACCACTCGCGCCTGAGGCTGCATCAACTTCCAGAATGACGACAAACTGCGATACAGTCAACGTCTGTTCCACACCAAGATAATCCCAGGACGTCGTCAGCGTTATCTTTCGAATACGCTGCCCCAGCTGATTGATAATCGTCGGTAGAAAACTGACCATCATCGGTAAAAACTGCGTAATCGTCGTATTACCGCTCAATGTTCCGCCTTCATCTCCCGTTCCGTATATCTGGTTCGTGACACTTTCAACAAAGTTGTTCGATGCCTCATCGGAAAGTTCAATCGACTGAATGTGGGCCGTCCAATAAATATCGTCATAACCTTCATCAGAAAAATCACCACTCAATTCCTCTGAATAATCTTCTGACACACCTTCTTCTGTAATAATTCGACGGACTTCATACTCGATATCCTGCATCTTGGAACGCGTCAGCATCGTCACAACTGAAGTATTATTGGCATACCCCATCAAACGCATGGATGTCGATTCGGTTCCAAGCAGAATCGTCATCGACATAGCCAGAATAAAAATGGCTATCATCAACTCCAGTAATGTAAATCCTGACTTTTTCAATCGTCTTCCTCCTCTTCAAAGAAGGATGAGGATATTTCCAGTTTTCCAGGCTGTACAGAAGACTGTCCAGTTAACGGATTGACTGTTATTGTATAATACACACCTTCTTCAAGCCCGTCCCGGGCTGCTTCATCACCAACATAAATAACGCTGCGTTCGACAAATCCATTCGCAAAAAAGTTTATCGTCCCAATTCCTTCTGTCTGAAGTTCATCGTGATGTGACGTCATCAGACCAACAAAAAATACATCCGAATCGAGAATGGCATCTTCGCCAAGAAAGAAATCACCTTCAAGAGGAGTGCGTGTAACCTGGCCAAAACGAGTATCTTCTTCATCATAATTCTTGGCCCTCTCGGATTCGCGTTTGCCGCCGGAACGGGACGACTGCATTGTCATTCCCTGAAGCGCATCTTCACTCAAACCGCCTGCAACATCCAGCTTTTCAACCTGAAACGATCCATCATCAAAATTGAGTTTCATCTGCAACGTCATGTTGGATGTTGCCGCCAAATTAAACGTATATCGAATCGAAGAACTCAGTCGAAGTGCTTCTCCACTCACATCGGCCTGCCCAAGCACACCAAAACCAACTCCCATCAATGAGATGAGAACTGCCATCAGGGCAACCACGATCATGATTTCGATCAGCGTCATCCCCTTGGAATGCAATAATTTATGATGTTTAAAATGTGTAACCAACATTCAGACTAAACCCACCGAGAGGATCGCCTCGACGACGATTCAGGATAAATCCATAATCTATGACGATTGGCGGTATGGAATCACTGATCTGCCAGCGAAGCCCCACCCCTGCTGTATAACGCATTTGATTTGCAAATAGTTCCTCTGCAAAACTTCCAGCAGAATAATGTGTCGGCTGATACTGTGTCAAAGACCCCATGTCGACAAACAACGCGCCATATATCCCTACACTTTCCCAGATTGGATAACGAAGTTCCGCCGTAAAATTGAACAGAACTTCACCACCTCCGGCTTCATTCGTCGCAACATTGGGCGTCAAATCATTGACCAAACGCGGCCCAAGTGCTTCATTGTCATAACCGCGCATATTCAAACCGCCCAGAAAATATCGATCTATATACGGCAATTGCTTATTTTTCTGGAGAAAACTCACACCAAAACGAAGATTAAACGCCAGCGTAAAGTACTTCAAAAACGTATAAATATACGATGCCCTGGCTTCCGGCTTCGCATAAAAGCCTATCGCACTCGAATACCCCAGCTTTACCTTGCCTTCCACATAAACACCGGATTTGGGCGTCAATGGTGTGTCACGACCATCATAACTTATGCGTGGTGTCAGTGATACTGTCAGTCCATCATCCGACGATGCAAACGGACAATCCATAAAGAATGTTACCGGATAGCAGGCATGATAACTCGAAATATCATCACTCACATCAATTCCAAACGACGATGTTTTCGATGATTCAAGCTCAAATGCCAATGCCGCAAACCAGGCTTTGTTGATATTCCACTGCAGTTCAACAAGCCAGCCATACTCTTCCTTATTCGTATCCGGAATGTAGCGAAGATCGTAAAACAGCTGCGTAATGATATTAAAACCGCTTGCAGGAATAACAGGTATGGAAAGAGTCAACAGCATAAAGAAATTCTGATTGAACTTCGTAAATCCAACCCATTCCTTATTATTGCTCACCATCCTGGCTTCCGGCATGAGCAGAAATCGAAGGTCCCAGCCCGTTCCAAGCAAATTCGCTTCGACATATTCCATTTCACCGGTCAGAATCCAGTCACCACCTGTCTCCTGAATACCAAGTGCAAAATCAAACCAGCGGCGTTCACCTTCTTCCAAATTGACAACAAGTGGGACTGTTCGTTCTGCTGTTGATGTCGAATCACCGGATTCTGACTGCGTTGCAAGATCATCATCCACTCCGATGACGTTTAATGACGCCGATTTATATATCGTCCTGCGTCGGAATAAACTGCGGGCATCGATCACCTTATTGATATCAAACGTATCACCCGATTTGAACGGAATATCCTGCTGTACAACCCAATCCCGGGTAACAACATTGCCATGCACAAACGTATCGCCAAATGAATATTTCGGCCCAAGTGTGATTTCATACTGAACGTCAACTTCCGTTCCGGTAATACCGTTCTTTGGCTCACATTTCGGCGCGCCCTCGACATTATTTTCTGTCAGATAATGGCGAAGACAATACTCGACCTCTCCATCACGCGTCTTTTGAATCTCACACACAGCTTCGAGATCATCCGGAAGACACAATGACGAAAACTCTGCAATCTCACATGTATCTTCACTCGCCACACTTCCGTCCGAAGCATACGACGTACAATGAACCTTATCCGATATCGTCGCATGCCCACGGGCTCTGAGCTGCTTCGTGATGGCTGCTCTTTCTGATCGAAACAGCGAGTCACTAAACACATCATTTTCCGGAGGTTCAATCGTGACATCAAACTTATCATACGTCTCACGGTCGGTATATCGTATCTGACGATTGTAAAAATGCGACTGTTCTCCCGCCCGAATCAGAAATTCAAGTTTCAGACGCCCATTATCCATCGGCGTTAATGTCCAGCTCGGAACATCTGCATTTAAATAACCACGCTCGCGATATAAATCCACGATCTTGGCGGCATCATCTGCAATCATTGCTCGTTGCGGATATGCCCCGGAACCAAAAGTTGAATATTCCGTACTGCTAATCGCATCCAGAAGTTCCTCTCTTGTTAAATCGGTCAAGCCCGCAAATGAAATCTCGCCAATTTCATAACGTGCACCCTCTTCAATCGTAAAAACAATGACATTCGGTATTTTCGTATCGATATAAAACTTTGGCTTTTCTGTCGCTTCATTCTGACTCTGCGTCTTCTTCTTTCGCTTTCTGTCAGAACTGGCCCGGATGATCTCCCCGCGCACTTTGGCTTTATAATACCCCGCAGAAACATACAGCTGCTCAAGTGCAGTTGCCGATGCAAGAACCTCTGCCGCATCGACATAACCGGAATCCGCAAACGTCAGACCTTTTAACAACTCCTTGCGATTCAATGCATCATTGCCGGAAAACTGTATTTCCCATCGTTCTGCTTCCGTTATTTTCAAAAAAACATCGATCGTTTTCGTTTCCGGATTGCGGCGCGATACAAAATCTATTTTCGTCTGATAATAGCCATCTTTACGATAATCCTGAACAACAGCTTCAACCGCATCCTCTATTTCAGCCTTGGTTACACCGCCAAAATAACTGAATTCCGAACGAAACGTATCTTCAATCGTCGAATAGTTCTTGACCTGATGTCCATAAACATACACTTTTCCAAGAACATATCGCTCAGCATTTTCTGCAGAAACATGAAGATCAACCTGATACGGCCCCACTTCTTCCGTGGTTATCTTCACTTCTGTATCGAAATACCCTTCCTTGGTGTAAACACGAGTCAGGCTTTTTTCCTGATCTTCAAGGGCCATCGAAATGAGCTTTTCGCGGGGAATATCATCGATATCCATTCCTCGAAGTATCGCAGTTCTCGGATAAAGCGCTCCACCAGGTCGAAGAATCATCCGTTTGCGAACTTCCGATTCATAGAGTGACCCACGCTCGTCGATATATACTTTATGAATAGTCGTATGAGGAACCGTACGAAATGTCACTGAAACCAAATCGCCATGAACAATGACATCCTGGTGAATATTCGAAAAATAACCGGTTTTTCGAAGTCTCTCTATCGACAGCGCCAGATCCGCCCCTGTCGTCAAATGCCCGAGTTCAAGCCCTGTTGCCCTTAATAATGCCTTAACATTTTCTTTCTTATGACAATACTCCAGCTCCAGACAATTCAGTTCCAGGTCTGCAATACGAACACTCTGAGCACTCCCAACTGCAGCAACTGCACTTGGCACAATCACTGGAGATAGCTGTTCTCCAAGCCCATTTCCTATGGCATCTTCCTCATCATCTTCTTCATCTGGCGTGGATTCCTGTTCATCGGAACTCTGCACGAGCAAGCCATCACTTCGCCCTCCCCCAACAGAACCTCTCTGAACAATGTTTTCTTCATCTTCAAATGCATGTTCAAACCACACATTTCCAGACAGTTCCTCGCTTTTTTCAGACTCTTCAATGGGCTCACCACTTGCAGTGACACTCATACACATCGCTGATATGCTTATTAAATAAGCAATTATCCTTAAGCATTGATGTCGATGAGAATAAACCGTCAAATTTCGCCTCACAAAACAAAAGCCCAAAATTTAACGTAACTACCACATTTGCGCACATAACAAAAGAAAACACAGGAAGACAAATGCATCTCAGTTCGTGTTTTTCATATGTATAAAAAAAGTCAGACACACTAAGGTATCTGACTTTTTTAGCTCTAGCCGTTGAACATAGTCATCACAATCAAAACGGTGATGACTATGCCAACGATAATTCCAATAAGACCAATGCAAACGGCAGTTAGCGTGCTAATCCCCGTTTTCACAGCATGAACAGATGAACGGGCTATTATCGTCGATTTGGACGACGGCAGCATTCCACTCAATTCACGCGAAGGCGTGTTGAGTGTCAATCCGGAAGCTGGAGTCTTCAATGTCACTTTCGGTGTTTCATCCGAACTGCTGGATGCAAGCTTATTGTCTTCGGATTCACCCGATGACTCAGCTTTCTTTGGTTCCGCATTTTTTCCTGCACTAACCATCTTTTGTGTCGGATCAACACTCAAGTCATGATCGTCTTTCTTTTCTGCAAAAACGACCTCTCCTTCATCAAAACCGACATCGTTAAAGACATCTGCAACCCAATTGGCATTTTTGCGCATGGCGCGTTCATTTGTTTCGACTTCATCAGCTTCAGAAATCCCCGTCACAATTTCCGCTAATATTTCAGCATCACCGGGTGGAAGCATGCCACCAAGTTCATCCTGAAGGGTTTTCTGAACATCTTCAGAAACTTTTTCACCGACAAATTCGCTCCAGCGATTTCCAGCCAAATCATTCACTAACCAGCTTAAATCATAGCGATTAAGCGGAATATTGAGTGCAGTAGCAACGGATGCAATATCGAGATAAAGTGCTTCACAGGTCTGGTAACGATTCGCAGAATCCTTTGCCAAAGCCTTATTCACAATCTTTATCAGCTCATCCGGAATATCATTGCGATATTGGCGAAGATCCGGAACTTCACACGCCTGAACAGCCTTGAATGTTGCCAGATCGCTCTCACGCTGGAACAGTCTTGTCCCTGCAAGCATTTCCCAAAGGCAAATACCAATCGAGAAAATATCACTGCGTGACGTAATCTGTGGCGGATTCTTCGTGCTTTCAGGCGAGATATAAGCAAATTTGCCCTTAATCATGCCTTCTGGTGTCGCCACATCATTCGATCGCGCATCGGAAAGTCCAAAATCTGCAACTTTCACATCACCATGTCGTCCAACCAGAATATTAGGAGGCGAAATGTCGTTATGAATCAGTCCTAATGGCTTGCCATCTGTATCTGTTAACGTATGGGCATATCCAAGTCCTGCACAAACCTGAAGCGTAATATAAAGTGCAACGCCAAGTGGAAATATCGTTCCGCTCTTTCGCAGCTTCTCCATAATCGTCTTCAGATCAAACCCTTCGATATACTCCATGACGATGAAAAACGTGTTTGCCGTCTGTCCAACATCATACACGCGAACAATATTGTCATGTTCCAGCTGAAACGCAAGCCGCGCTTCATCCACAAACATCTGCTGAAACAACTTGCTCTGCTTCTGTATGAGTTCAGGCAAAATTCGCTTGATCGCAACTTTGCGACGAAGGCCACCGACTGAATGCATCCAGCCTAAAAACACCTCCGCCATTCCGCCGCGTCCCAGCGTACTGACAAGTTCAAATCGCTGTTCCTGTGCCATGTTCTCCCTCCGTGTGCTGTTCTATTGAACAGTTCTTTCCCTTTCTCGCACACTTTAAGACAAACTTCAATTATCTCAACTACCCAAATAATTTCGATCGAAAAATAAAAAATACTGCGCCTAATATGCACAACATCGCAAATACATAGTCCAGCGTGATTTTTTCCTTCAAAAAAAATACCGATACCGGGATAAATACTGTCAATGCAATCGCTTCCTGCATTATCTTCAACTGAGGTATCGTCATCACTGTGCTGCCAATTCGGTTGGCTGGTACCTGTAGAAGATACTCAAATAGGGCAATTCCCCAACTCACAAGTGCCGCAATTATCCACGGTTTCGATGCAAGATTCTTCAAATGCCCATACCATGCAATCGTCATGAATATGTTGCTTAATATGAGCATTCCTGCTGTTATCAATATCGTTTTCATAATGTAAAACTTCGCCGCCCCAGATTTATTTTTTCAAGTTTCGCGTCTTTTACGATGTCCCCCGTCCTCTCTTCTTTTGGCACAATCGTCAATATCAATGCAGTCCTTTCCTCATGATGTCCTGCATTGCCTGCCGCACCTGGACTCAGCCAAAGTACTTTCCCGTAATCGCTGTCAATTTGGGTACACCAATACCCATGATAATGACCCGAAATCAAAATATCCGTTCGTTTGGCCAATATCCTGCTTCGCATTTCATAGGACGGATGAATGATATCACCCGCATTATGTATCAGCGTAAACGAAATTCCATCCAGCATCCGTGTGTCAAGCTTTGGAAGATCGTAAAAATCCTCTCCATCGATGTTTCCACGTACTGCTATCGTCGGCGCAATCGCCTCCAACCCCTGCAATACAGACATCAATCCTATATCTCCTGCATGAAGTATGTAATCCACACCAGCAAACAACTCTTTAAACGCCGGATGAAGATAACCATGAGTATCCGATAAAATACCAATTTTCATGCGTTTTCCTGATCCATTTCTTCGACAGATATCATAAAACAGAATCCGGATATTTCCGTTCCGTGCGCGCGTCATTATGCGCCTTCCCCCCGATTGTCTACTTTTTTTCTTCATTCTGATTCACTTTTCACTCAAACATGTTCAGCCTGGCTTACACATCCTCCATTATCGGTACCATCGGTTTTGGCGCCTTCATTGTGCTGGAATACTACTATCGGGGACGCTTTTTCGGCCGTACTCTCTCTCAGTGGATCGCTCATACAAGCCGAAAAAAAGACAGCATTTCTGCAGAAAAACTGATTAACGTCAGAAAATCACTTGAAGTCCTCGCCCATGATGTTCTCAAACACAGAATTCTTGGCATTGCGTCTCTCATCCAGGAATTGCAACAAATTACCAATAACGGAAAAAACATCCAGGCTCTTTCTGATGAACAACAAACCAATTATCGCAACGAAATCTTTCGGTTATGCGGCATTAAACTCAGTCCGGAAGAACGCCTCTGGAAACGATGGATTGATGCTTTTGTCGATATCTACAAGCATACAGGTAAAAATACTCTCGTTCCGCCTGTTGACCCAATGTTCGCCAACACAGTCCGCGAACTTCTGCGTCTTCGTGCTCTGATTATGGCTTATGTCGAAAAAGAAAGTTCAAATACAGAATTTCTCAACAAAATCATGCACTTGCGCTTCGACGAATGCGTCGATGTCTACCCAAAAGTTCTCGAACTCGCCAATGCTTCCAGAATGAGCATTCAGCCAGATGAAATCGTTCAAAAAGCAATCAATGCCGTCGCTTCTCAGACAAAAAGAAGCCATTTCGCAGAAAATCTGACCGTCTATCATACAATCGATCAGAAACTTTTTTGCTCCGCTGCTCCTCAAACACTCATCATGTGTCTGACCCGACTCATCGACAATTCCCTCGATTGCGGCAACAAAACTGCCATCGATGTCGAACTCTGTACCGATGATTTTACAGGCACTTCATCCATCCTTTTTAAAGTTTACGATCTCTCAAAAAACATTCCTGATGCATCCTCTTTTGGCATGGGAATTCGTGGCATTCAACAAAATATCGCCAATTTTGAAGGTGGTCTTCAATTCCGTTCCGAAAACAGAGATGATTTCAAAAAAGCTGCAATCATCTCTTTTCCCGCCTCTGAATTTGATGAACTCAATGTCTCAAAAAACAAGCCTCTCACATTCATCGTTTTTTCATTATTAGCAGTCCTCACGCTGGCCGGATTCATCTTCTGTCTGGGATATGCCATCGGTGGTCCACCTGTTGAATTCGCCGGAAAAGGTTCAAATATCATCGAATTTTCTGTTTCCACCGGTGATGAACTCGTCATTCCTCTGTGCTCCGGCGGACGAAATGTTCGGGCAGAAATCAAACTCGCCAATGACGCCTGCATCGCCGATAGCTGCTCTTTCGGGCGCGTTCTTCAGGAGCTTGAACCTTGCTCAAAAAGCATTAACGATCCAATGTGTCCCGGTGAAATCCGATGGATTCCACAATTCGGCGACGGACTTCGCCAGGGACAAAACTACGAACTCACCATTCACTGCATCGCTGAAGGCCCTCCTTCAAGTGACGATCAGCAACGCATTCGTGTACTCGTTTTCAGACAAAACAGCACCCCTCGCGTTCTTCTCACTCAGCTCATCAACATCACAAGAGGCGACGTATTTCACGTACTTCCAGGACAAACCATCAAAACTGGCGTAATCGATAACCTCACGCTTCGAATTATGGCCACTGACGATGACGCCGATATCATCAATTACACTCTCCATCAGCCCGACGGAACTGTGCTCTCTTCAAATGATGGCACATTCACTCTCCATCCAGTCTGGAGCAAATTTGGTACTTCAACTTTTGAACTCGAAGTCTCAGACAACATCTCTCAAAATCAGAAAATTTCCATTCTGCTCGAAGCCGATGAACTCCATCCCATCGAATTGAAAAAAGTCGCGCTCTGGGACAATGACAGTACCGTTCGACAAATCTGTGACGGCACTTCCGAGTCCAGAATCTGTCATCTCCCAAATCATCTCTCAAATGTTCTCGAAATGCAGGTCTGGTTTGATCCGCTTCAACAGCGCATCAGACCGGCTATCAACTTCGAAACAAAAGAATCACAGGGTTTTGAAATACTTCCGCGTTTTCAACTTCATTCCGCCACATCGACTCCCGGCGATCAGTGGGAAATCTACTCCAAAACAACGCATTTGCTCGTCGGTGTGATTGAACTCACAAAAATTGAACAGACACAGACGCCTGGACTTTACAACTTCACATTCACAACACTGACCTCTCCGGCACCAAGCGAACTCAACAGCATCGCACTCAATCTTTCGGTATCCGAACTCTCCAATAGAATGCCGGAATTGAAAACCATTCTCATTCTGACCAGGAGCAACGACTCAAGAAACGCCTATCTCTTCAGTACTCGCCATATCGAACTCACCGAATATGATAAAGAAACTGATGCAGAACAGGCTCATGCAAACATCTGGATTAATCCAAATCTTGCAAATCGCTCATCCGAGCATCCATCCATCGACACAATTACATGCATCACCCAGGAATTTAGCGAGTTTTTTGAAAAACCGGTCATAAGCGACCACCATAATGCGTGGAAACTCGACTTCAGACTCAAAAATGGATGCATTCCGGGTCTTTCACAGTCAACGCCAGGAAAATCAAGACTTTGTGCGGCCAACATTCATTTCGAAAACGAGCAGAATCAGTCTGAAGTCATCTGGATTATGCTCAATCCGCGTTCCTGCAACCCAAGACTTGAATCACTGACACTCACATCCACCCGCGAGGAACTGGCCAATAACCAGTTCAAATGGAATTTCCACATCCTCGATCCTGATGGCGATCTGCCGATTCAAAACATCGATCTGACGGGTTCAGCAGAATACAGCATCCAGATTGATTCACAGTCCAATCAGTTCGGAAATACCTATGAGGGTACGATTTCGATGAATGCAACCTGCGACAATCCGACATTTGCGACTCAGAATTCAGACATTGCACTGCGCATTGTCGACAATGATAAGCATGAAATCATCCGTCCGCTAACCGCGCAAATGAACTGTCCGCCACTCGTTTCAACGCCGAAATCCCAAACCCGTTTCGAAGTCGACGAAGGCACGCGGCTTTCCATTCCACTGATTCACGACGAAGCTGTCAAACTCACGCTGAACAATCATTTCGGCACCATTCAGAACGACGTGTTTTTATGGGACGCAACCTGTCTGTACGGACAGGGGCCACACAACATTGAAATCCGCGCAGAATCTGAACATAAGTATGGTCGGCCGCTTATGCTTGAAGTCTCGGTTTTGCGCTGTCAGCCGCGATTTGACATAACTTTCGACGGTTCGCCTCTGTCCCCGTCTTCGCCGGTTGTGCTGGCGGATTTGCAGGCACATCACCTGAAGATTTCGCCGGATAATTCCAATCCAAATCTTAAGATTTCTGCGCATATCAATTCCGAAGATCCGGTCATCGAACTTGCCCAACCGAACGAGGACAACGCCTGGGAATACGACATCCGCTGTCTGCAAAACGACGTCACTGAACGCATTGAATTTCACATTTCAAGTGCTGATGTTGAAAACGCGAACGATCTTTCGCCGATTGTACTGACGGTTCAATGTACAAATTTTGAGGCCGATTCGCCATAACGCCGTGCGTTATGACGAACCGGTCCGGCGCTATGGCTTTGCCATACGCGCCTCAACGCGTCCTATTCCGCCCCGTCCGGGGCTGCATACGGCCGCGCAAAGACTAAAAAAGCCCCGTATCCCACCGGGATAGCGGCTTTCAGATGCCGTAGCGGCCAAAGGCCGAAAGGCAGGCTGCCAGGCCGTATCGCTTTGCGATAGGCCGGGCAACTCCTCATTATTATTCATGGAAAATACATGCACCATTATCGCAGGTAAATTTATTACTGCCGGAAACGCAGTCGCGATCGCTATTGCATGAAAGCGTGCATTTACCATTGCGACAAAGCATCGAACCATCGCAGTCCTTGTCATAAACACAGGCGTGTTCCGTGCCACGGAAGCAGATGCCGGAATCGAGGTCGGCTTTTTCGAGATAGCAGTAATAACCCTTGTCACAACCGGCGTCAGTGTAGCAGTCGATCGTGCAGTAGTTAATCTTCTGGCCGTTTTCTTCGTAATTGATACAAATATTGAGCGGCGTGCCGTCGTTGGCCATATAGGCAGCACAATCCTTATAGGTCGTGCATTCATTCGGGTTGGTATTCGGCAACTTTTTGTCAAATACGCAGCGATGGTCTTCACAGCTTGCATTGTTGGTGCAGTCGTAGTCATCGCGGCAATAGTTGTTTCTGCATGACCCTGTCATAGGCACGCACTGACCAACCGACTGATTGTTGTCCATATAGGCATTGCACTGATAGCCACTGGCACAGTCTTCATCGCGAAGACAGGATGTACCACAAACGTGTTCTTTCGTTGTATCGAGTTCAACACAAAGTGAACCACGTCCCGAGCAATCCATGCTGTCGTTGCACGATCCGCACAACCCGACATTACCTTGCTGCCCGGCATGTGAATTCGAGTCTCTAAAGCACTCACCGCCCCAGCAGCTATAACCATAACCGCAATCCCAGTCATCATAACATTCCGGCGGATTCTCACAGACTTCATAGGCATGACAGACATCGTCACAGGTTTCCCAGCACTCATCCCATTCATACCAGCCATTCGTTCTTGGTTCACAATAATCAACACATTCGACACCGCATGAATACTCTGTACGACAAACAAGATCGTTTGAATCGACAAAACATGCCTGAAGGCCAAACGCACAAAGGACAGAAGCAAGCACAAACGGAACTTTTTTCATGATGGATTTACGCATATTTTTTCTCCTGCTGAAAGATGTTTCAAAAATTCGCTGTCCGCAAAAGACACAGGCATTAAATCAAATTGTATGCCAAATTTTTCTTTTAGTAAAAAAAACATGTCAAACACATATTCCTTTACTATTTTTTCCTTGAATCATCAGAAATTTCTTTTTCGGCCTCATCTTGAAATGATGCCGCATCAGTCTCTGTTTTGGATGCATTTTCCAAGGCATTTTTGCGACATCTTAAAACGAGTAAAAATGCGCAAAATATTCCACAAATCCATCCAAGAATGTCACCAATATAACTATAGACAGTTCTCGTACGTGGCATCATTGCCACAGACTGTCGCAAAATTTCCGGCTCATAAATGGAAGTATGCTGAACCATGCGGCCGTTGGGATCGACAAACGCACTCACGCCTGTATTTGTTGACCGAATCAGCCATTTTCTGTGCTCCACGGTTCGCATCATAGCCAACGCGAGGTGAAGCATAGGCTCTGAAGTCTTCCCGAACCATGCGTCATTGGTTACATTCACAAAGACATTGGGTCTGAGAGCCGATATTTTCCGGACATAACGCGGAAGAATATCCTCGTAACAAATGATTGGACCGAGTTCATATCCTCTGAAATGCATGGTATCAAAGGAATCACCCGGCGTAATGTTTCCAGCTTCCGGCAACAGTTTATAAACCCATGGGAATTTGTCGGCATACGGAATGTATTCGCCAAACATCAACAGATAATTCTTGTGATACGTTCCCAAAACACGCCCGTCTTTTTCGACCAGATGAGCCGTATTAAAGAGTTTTCGTCTGTCAGTTCCGAGGCGATAAAGTTCATCGAAACCGACCTCATCATCATCATTGACTTTGGCAACCGAAAGCGTTCCGAATAAAAGAGCGGCATTAAAATCGCGAACAGGTGCGCCGATATCTTCCGGACGAATGAGCTTGAGAAGATCGGATTTACGGCTGTCTCTCAAGGGTTCTGTGCTCGTCAGATAATAAGTCAAATCATCCGGAACAAGCCTGTTGAATGGGCATTTCATGATTTGTTTTTGCCCATCTTCCTCTTCATTTTCCGATGGCTTGTTGCTGCACATCACAGGAAATCCGGAAACCAGCCCAGGATAATAAGGTTCCAGTGTTTTCCAGCCATTGTCATTGGCACTGGTCATAATGGAACGCATCATGGCCGTATGAATGACGGGATTGCGATGAAAATTCTCACCAAATGAGCGGTCAATGGCAGAAAAGATGAGATGAGCCTTTGGCTGGAACCAGTCGGCAAAAAGCGCATCAATTTCGTGTTCCATCGGGCTATCGGTCACCTTGCGGCTTCCCCAGATGACGCCCTGCTGATAGCTTGACTCCGGCCACACGATGAGATCCACGCCCTGCAGTGAAAGTTCATGAGAGAGCGTATGATGAATAAACAGATTGTTTCTGAGTTTTTCCGCCGGTTCATTTTCCCAGATTCCGACATCCGCTTCAACCATGCCGACATTGAGATGCGGTGATTCAGCTTCAACTGCATCAATCTGAGCCATTCTTACAGGCGCATAAATAAAGCAAAATGCGATATAAGCTATGGCGAATACAATGCCCTTTTTATGGAATGCCTGTGTCTTATCCGTTCGTCTCATCCAGAGTGTGCGAGTCACGTCATAAATGAGGATATTGCACAAAACGAGCATGAAGCTGACGCCCAACACGCCAAAGATATCGGCCGTCTGAACTGCAGGAACAAAATTGTACTGACTGTTGGCGTAATACCACGGAAACAGCAGCGGAAAGAACATTTCAATGCCGATAAAAGCAGCCGCGCCGGAATACCAGATCGATTTTGCATTTATTTTTCGGATGAAATAAGCCCAAAGCGCAAACACAAGCCCCTGAACAATGCCCAGGCCCGTGCTCAACGAGTATGCAACAAGCTCCGGCATATGTCCGAAGTCTTCGAGCAGACTGCCAATCCAGTAAAAACCACCGCAATTGGTTATCGTTCCTGCCAGCCAGCCCACAAAAAAAGCTTTTTTGGGCGAAAGACCTTCAATCGCCCAAAGTTCAAGAGCCAGCGCAAAATAAGCGAGATAAAACTGATTGAATTCAGGAAAAGCAAGAAAAACGCAGGTTCCACCGGTTACAGCAAAAATCAGCCTCAGCCACCACGGAACAGCAACGGACTTCTGTGATTCATCCACCAAAAATATGCGAATGAGTTTTTCCAAATATTGATTCAATGTATTGGATTCTGAAGTATTCAAATGAACTCCCAAACCTCTTCAAATAACAACACAATAAAGGGATTAGCCCTCTTTGTTATCGGGTGCCGATTCGGCAAAAACGCAATGAAGTTTTGTATCTCCATAGAGTTTTTCAGTCTCGCGATAAACGTGTTTAGTCCAGAATTTATTCGCCATTCTTTTCTTAATCGGAGCCAAACGATCGATAAACACCGAACCTTCCAAATGCGAATATTCGTGAAGAATGGCCACAGCTCTCAGTTCATGAGCCTCTTCCCGAAATGTATTGCCTTCAGCATCCTGTGCTTCAATAATGACATGACCGAATGATTTCACATCGCGATAAAGACCCGGAAGTGAAAGACAGCCTTCATTCCATACCAGAGGATCGTCTTTTTGAATGATTTTGGGATTGATATAAGCCTTCAGATTGGAAGGTTCTTCTGCCGTACTCGTATCGACGACAAACAGGCGTTTGCTCAGACCAACCTGAGGTGCCGCAAGTCCCACTCCAGCTCCTTCGTACATGGTCTCAGCCATATTTTCGATAAGCGTTTTAAGCTCATCATTAAACTCTGTGACTGGTTCTGCCTTGCGAGACAAAACCGGATGGGGATAAATATAAAGATCTAGAATCATAAGTCTCCTCAATACGACATAAAGTCGTAGAAAATTACTCGTAACTTATAGTAATTTCATGCATTTTTGAAAAGAGTTTATCCCACTGTTACGTGGGGTTGAGTTGCAAATTTCACCCCATTCATTTAGAAAACTTCATTCAGAATGCGTATTTTCAGCATCTGAAAAGCTGATTATTTAATCATTTCAAATACAGAGGTCAAAGAAATGGAACGCCAGGCCAGTCTCATATTGCAAAGCATTCTCGTGCTCATCGGCATTATCATCTGTCTTGAAATTTATCACTTTGGTTCAATTCTGACCAACTCCGGAATCCAGTGTGAAAATAATCAACCCAAATCTGCTGCTTCTGAATTGCCCAACATTCCACATCAAAATACAAACTTAAAAGATGCTGTTCCCTGTCCTAATCCTTCTGATGATAATGATGAAGCTTTCAAGTTACCTGAACCACATTCATTTCCAGAAAAGGCCAGGTTTGACATGAGCGATGACGATGATTCAGACAATAACGCGCACCGCTATCGCACACATCCATCAAAACATCATCCCGAACCCAGACATCCTGCGCCAAGAGAAAGACTCCAGGCACATTCCGAAACGACAGCACCAATGGTTGCCGCTCCAGCACAGGAAGACCCTGTCACGGCAGATCCGGTAAAAGCAGAACCTCTTATTCCAGCAAAAATCGAACCTCCAGTACCAGAAGAAAAACCAGCAGTTCCGGCACCTGCGGCTCCTGCAGAAAATTCCGGAAAATTCAATTTCGACAGCATCATAGGGGACTGATAAAAAAAGCGCGCCTCACTGGCGCGCCTTTCATATTCTTATACCGAAACTCAACTGCAAACTTGCGATATCACTTTCGACGCCTTCAAAAGAAGCGGATTGACGGCCGATTGAATGCACCTCAATAACGAAACCGCCAGCTTCGGATCTGAAAGTCCAATCATGCGATAAGCTACCGAATCAAGCATAATAAATGCTGTATCTTCCATCGCATATGCCATTGGACACGAAAGTCCCGGAAAAATCAGCGAAAGCATACCAAAACACTCGCCTTCCCCAAGTTCAGTCAATCTCTCCTCTTGAACCGTATGAAGTCCAACCTTGCCTGAAATAATGATAAACAACGCAGAAACAGAATCTGCATCCGAACGAATACACTCACCCGCACGCACAATACAAAATTCTGAAAGTCCTGCAAGCTTGGATATATCTGCATCCTCAAGTGCAGAAAAAGGCGTCATTTTTATGAGCTCGAGAAGCTGTTCCCGAGGCAGCATACTAATCTTCTGATAGCTCATATCCATACAGATTCGGACTGCCTTGACAGACAGTCCGAAATCGAATTACAGGTTATTCTTCGGGAGCGACAAAGCGCGTTGATTCGTCAGTCAGATCGGGACGTTTCCAACCCGCTTTCACCTTCTTCAGATAATCGCCTTCTGCACTCTGAACACCAAAAACATCAAATGAAAGAATGAAATCTGAAGTCGGTTTGCAAACAGCTCGCTGAATATTCTCAACGCGAAGTCCAAGTTCCGTGCGTTTCAGCGTCATCATTGAACAAATAATGTCTGCATTTTTATCTTCGCTATCAGTGCGATGGCAAAGGAACATACATCCCGTTTCACTGACTTTAATTTTATCGAGATTCCAGCGACCTTCATAGGGAAGACCAATCTCATTGATATTGGCAAAGAAATCTTCAGCAGTGCTAAATTTCTCAGCAATTGTTCCGCCTTGAAGAAGCATGTCGTGAACAAGACCAAATTCGTTGCGGCCACATGCTGCACTCCAGTTTTTCCAAAACATATATGGAGATGTTCTCGGAGTAATAACCCGGCGAACATCATAGCTTTGTTTTGAAAGCTGAGCCTGTGCTTCATCTTTACGCATGCAGCAATTCTTGTATTTCTTACCACTACCACAGTGACAAAGTTCGTTTCTCTGCTGATTATTCATCGATACTTCCTGTCTTACGAATTTTATTCAGATACCCATTTCTGATGGCACCTTCCCATCAGAAAAAACGCGCGTCTCATAACACAATCACACACTGATCGCAAATAGGAGTTTTTAGCTGACCATACTCCCTGCGAGTATTCCTATTTGTTTAAAAGTGCTTTTGGGAAAATATCTCCAATTGTCGTTTTTCCTTCATCAGTTTCAGATAAATCATCACTTTCTTCCAACACATCATCGTCCACTGGTTCAAAAGGTTCTGCAATCAGCGACAAACCTATCTTGTGGCGATTTACATCAATACTGACAACCGTAACCAGAACTGTCTGTCCAACACTGACCACAGATTCAACCTTATCAATGCGTTTTTCAGACATTTCCGAAATATGAATGAGTCCTTCCACATCTTCTATGGCTGCAAATGCTCCGAATTTTACGATGCGTTTAATCACAGCATTAAACTGCCGTCCAACAGGTTTCAGCGCTACAAATGAATTAAACGAGTCGCTATCATTCTTGCGTACACTCAAACTCGCACGCCCTCGGACGACATCGACTTCCTTCATCACACATTCGATATCAGCCCCCATCTTGTAAACATCATTCAGAACCTCATCAGGCTTTAATGACGGAAGATCATTCTTATGAATGAGCCCTCTCAAACCATGTCCGATATCAACAAATATACCGAAATCCGCAATGCCAACAATCGCACATTTCATCTTTGTTCCGGCCGGAAATGCATCAAAAACATCCTGCCAGGGATTGCCTTCAACACGGCGAAGACTAAAACGAAGACGGCGTTTTTCCTTGTCGAGATCAATAACGCGAACGCGTACGACATCATTGAGTTTAAGTATCTGCTGAGCATGACGAATCGACGAGTCCCATGACAATTCTGAATTATGAATAAGTCCTTCCATGCCATTATCGATGCGAACAAATGCACCAAAATTGGCAAAAGTCGTCACTTTCCCTTCCACAATTGCACCAATCTCAATTTTATCGGAATTCACAGCCCATGAATCTTCAATGAGCTGTTTATGTCCAAGTGCAATTCTTCCCTTTTCGATCGACAAAACGACGACTTTTAACCGCTGTCCGACCGACACGATACTCGTGGGGTCTTCATTTCCCCAGCTAAGATTTGAGCGATGAACAAGTCCTTCAACGCCAGCACCGATATCGACAAACGCCCCGAAATCGACGATTTGTTTAACAATGCCTTCATAAACCTGTTCGGGTTGAAGCTGGGCGAGTAGTTTTTCTTTTTTGTTACGCAATTCCTCAGCAATCGCAGCTTTGTGACTGATAATCAGATTGCCGTCAGCCTGTGAAAACTTCAGGATTCTGGACTTCATTTTTCGACCGACATATTCATCAAGAACTGCCATCGGCGATTCTTCAATTTCGCGTTTCGGCATAAACCCCATCAATGAAAAGACATCGCAAATCAAGCCGTTTTCTTCACTTGCAACGACTTCGACTTCGATATCTGATTCATTCTGACGACAGGCATTGATTTTTTCCCATAATTTTACCGATTGAATTTTTTCGACAGAGCCCATCCAACCGCCATTTTTAGCGGCTCCTTCGATATAGATATCGAACTTATCCCCTTTTCTGATACCAGCCGGACACTCTCCCGGTGCACAAAACACGCGCTCTGTATCATCAAATCTGGCTATGACATGCTTGCCCGATACATCCTCACAAATTGCCGAAACAACCTCACCCACATAATCTTTCACAGAATCCATATCAGCCATTATTATTTCCTTTTGGTCTGTCAGATTGAAACCATCGCGCACAGACAGACGATATGCATCAATGGCTGGTTAAACATTCATTTCGGCGTTGCATGCAATACCGCGCAACGTCATTCGGAGGGATTTACCCCATAGAATCCAGAATATCCATTACAGACGGAATCAAACCGCCATCGGTATGCAATCCGACAACGCGTTCGTGTCCGACAAACCGTTCGATATCCTCCTGCATCATGCCGCGATTGCATTCGACAACGAGGATTTTATGCACATTTTGAGAAACTGAAATGAGTTCCTTTTCCGGAAAAGGCCAAAGCGTTTTTGGCCGGAACATCGTTACGCGCAGGCCGCTTTTTCGTGCCGTCTGCACCGCTTCATGTGCAATGCGCGCACAAATGCCAAAAGCAACGACAACAATTTCCGCCTGTTTCTGTTCGTCGATTTCTGCTTCAGGAAGACTTTTGCAAATTTCATCGTAATCGGCAAATCGTTCATCATTTTTCGCATGAAGTCTGGCGTGAACGAGTTCGAGTGATGAAACGACATGTCCCATCGTTTTTTCAGTGCCATCGACCGCATTTTCAAGTGGATAGCGGTTTTGAGCAACGTCATTTTCATTGGGAAGGTCATCGGGAAGGTCAATGGTTTCCATCATTTGACCGATAAAAGCATCGGCGAGCACACAGGCTGGCGTTTTGAATCGAAAAGAAGCCAAAAAAGCGGCACGCGTCATCGAGAACATCTCTTCGACACTGGCCGGAGCATACACGACGAGGTGATAATGTCCGTGACCTCCGCCATGAACGGCCATAAAATAATCGCCCTGTTCGGCGCCGATGTTCCCCAAACCGGGGCCGGCTCTCATGATATCGACAATAACCCCGGGCAGACGTGCGGCCGCCATATAGGAAATCCCTTCCTGCATCAGGCTGAATCCCGGCCCTGAAGTCGCAGTCATTGCGGCAGTTCCTGCGGCTCCAGCCCCATAAAGCATATTGATTGCCGCGACTTCACTTTCAGCCTGAATGGCAATGCCGCCTGCCGCCGGCAGATACAGCATGGCATCATGCGCAATTTCGCTTGCCGGCGTTATCGGATAGCCAAAAAATGCCCTGCATCCCGCACAGAGTGCGCCACAGATAATGGCATCATTCCCTTTGATAAATGCGCGCTTCATATCGTTATATATTCGTTCCGGAACACACAGAAATTCATTTCGGGCAAAAAACAGCCCGTTTCGAACCAATATATTCACGATATGAGATAAAAATCAAACTCGCATACATCAAGCCGCCCGTATGGCGCAGCCACAGGGCGGCTCAGGGCGCTGCGTATTGGCCGAAAAGGCCAATAGCAGTGCGAACAAAAATCAGTCATTTTCAAACAGCGGCGTACTGAAATAACGTTCGGCCGTATCGGGCAGAACCGTTACAACCGTCTTTCCTGGACCAAGTTTTTCGGCCAGCGCAAGAGCCGCCGCGACGTTTGTACCGCTCGAAATGCCGCACATCAGGCCTTCCAGGCGCGCCAGATCGCGAGCCGTGCGAATCGCCTCATCATCCGTCACGATGTACACGTCGTGATAAATCTTCGTGTTCAGATTGTCTGGAATCAGGCCGTCACCAATGCCCATCTGCAAATGCGTGCCAATCGTGCCGCCAGCCAGAATCGCTGCATTCTTCGGCTCAACCGCCCAAATCTCGATGTCCGGATTTATCGCCTTGAGTACCTCGCCAATGCCCGAAAGCGTGCCGCCCGTGCCTACACCCGAACAGAAACCGTCAATCGGACCTGCCACCTGCTCGAGGATTTCAAGCGCCGTATAATGCTTGTGAACCAGCGGATTGTTCGGATTCGAAAACTGCTCTGGGATATATACTTTCGGATTTTCAGCCGCCATTCTTCGTGCCGTTCGCGCACATTCGGCAATGCATTCGCCGATATTGCCTTCGTCGTGAACGAGCACAACTTCCGCTCCGTAATGCTTCACGAGCTTGCGCCGTTCCTCACTCACGGAATCCGGCATGATAATCACTGTTTTGTAGCCGCGAACGGCTCCAATCAGCGCCAGTCCAATGCCCTGATTGCCGGACGTCGGCTCGACAATAATCGTATCCGGACCAATCAAACCAGCCTTTTCGGCCGCATTAATCATCGAAATTGCTGTACGCGTTTTCACAGAACCGCCGACATTCAGCCCTTCGTATTTGACGAGAACCTGCGCTGAATTCGGACGCACCATCCGTTTGAGGCGAATCATCGGCGTCTGGCCAATCGCTTCAAGAACATTATCACAAATCATATATTCTCCATTTACACTACATGTAGGTTTGCACTTCCGTGCGGCGCCCGTTTATACCAGCACACTGCATTTGTACAGATTTTAGATATGCTAAAACGGTTTGTTTTTCATTTTTTGATTGGTATGGTCCGGTCTATTTCATACGACCGGCTTGGGCTTCGGCTATTGGCTTCGCCAATACGCCTACGCTTTTTTCAATGTGAAATGTGCAATTAACACTAGTAAAGAAAAGGCCGACTGACACGTTTATTAACGCGTTTTCGCGACCTGTTTAAATTTGCCATATTCAATGACGAAAATGCAGGTTATCTGTTTCTTGGCATTGAAGAACAATCTGAACAATGTCTTTTCATGCCAGTTCGCATCATCCGGTAAAAACCTAGGTTATGCCTGCATTTATGCTGAGTATAGATTTACCTCGGGTGAGATGTAACCATTTTGGTCTGTGGAAAGGATTGAGGGTTTAAAAAAAATATGAGTACCCATTAACCCCGTCACGCGCCTGTGAGCGGGATAAATTCTGCTTAAATTTTACCTTTTCTCTCATCGGCGCGGCAAAGTCGGGTACGTTCACTTTTGTTTGGACAGCCAACCGCGCACAATTTCAGATTTTCTGCGAAGAATCTCGCAATTCATCACAAATCGTTCACCGGAAGATTCTTCCTTCTTTTCATCTTCCGCATAGCGGAAACGAATGTAATCACGTGCAAACGACTGCAATTTCGCATTCTCTGCGCATCCATCAGACCACCAGCTTTCGAGACTTCGCTCTGCAAGTGCACGAGTTTTCTCGTTCTTTTGGCATTTTTCCATGAGTTCATGCCAGGCCAGAGCATAAACTTCATTGGTTGGACGCATTCTGTTTCGAATGTAACGGACAGGCAGCATCATGAGAAAAGCAAATACCGTCATTCCAAGCAAAATAGCCAGAATCATCAGACCATTTTCTCGAAGCCAGTTGTAAAAATCCTGTGTCTGATAGGATGAAAACCAGTCATCCATTCGCAACAACCACCCTACTTCGACGATCTGCGCACCCGATGGCGTCGGATCATAGCGTTTCCATTCGCCATCAATCCATGCTTCAACCCAGCTATGCGCATGAGCTGCACGAACATTGTTATATCCATCCCGGAATTCTGTCGAAACAAACCCCGTTACATTGCGAACAGGGATGTCTTCCAATGCAAGCAAAACAGCCATTGTCGTCGAAAACACCTCGCAATGACCAAATTTTTGTTCAAACAGAAAATCCTCAACAATAGCCCCGTTTCTTTGAGGTCTGTTCAGACTGTATTTGTAATGCGTTTTTAGATAATCGCGAATGAGAACTGCTTTTTCTTCATCCGTCTGCGCATTTCCAACAATTTTTTTAACAAATTCATACAGTCTGTTTCGAGCTTCAGGATTTCTTCTTTTACTCGGCCAAATGAATCGCGTTGAAAACTTCCGCATGTCTTCGTCAGACTTTTCATCTGCAAACATCTTTTTAACCGATGTCAGAAGAGAATCGCGACTTTCCGAATCTTCAAGCCTAAACAGAAACCCCATTAAAGGCGCACCTCGCTTCCATCCAAATCGTTTCCATCCTCCGGTACCATCTTCGTAAAATGTCAATTTATCATTATTGTCATCTTCCAATTTTACGACTTCAACCGTTCCGGTCAGTGTTGGAATCCGATAGTCTCTCCATTCCCGAATGAAATGAAGATGATAGGCAGGCCGAAACATATTCACGGAAAATGCCGGAGCATCTGACTGCTGTTGTCTCGAAAAAGACCGCCATCGCGTGCCATCAAAGACGTTCTGAACGTCGATACGCCAGTAATAACCTTCGCTGTTTTCGGGAACATCCGCACGAAACATCAGTGTCTTATCGAGTTCAATCGTACCGGTTTTATCGAGTTCCACATCGGGAAAACTGCCCGTGGGCTGCTCCACCCCAGGAACTGATGCATGAGAATCGGCCCCGTACCTCGGAATCACGAGGAACAGCAATGCCCCGATGCCAAATGCAATTGCAATCAATCTGACCGTTTTTAACCAGAATCTGCCACCATGCAATGCAAATTGACGAACCGGATGCTCGACATACGCAATACTTCCGGTCGTCGGCGCCGTCAGTGACTGCGCCGTTAAATATGCAAAAAGCACAAAGAAATACACCACGAGAAATGCGATATATTCAATCGCCTGCAATGAAAATGCGACACATGACAACGGAAGTATCGCGAGTATGGCCACCTGAATGCGTTCCGAAGTATGCTCATGGGTTAATGCACGATATCCGAGCAATGCCCAAACGATATCGAGACAGGCCCCCAAAATAACCGCCTGAAATCCCTCACCTTTCATCACATCGAGTGCAATCAGCCCAGCAAACAACAGGATTCCAAGTATTCTGTTAATACTTTTCTTTTGAATACCGCGAATTTCAAAGAAAATGCCAAGAACGACATACACGCATACGGCAATACAAGCCTCAATCGGACAGATTTCACTGACCGTTCCGGACAGCACACAGATCAGAATGAGAACATAGAAAAGCCATTTCATACGCGTTCAATTTCGGCGCAACATGCGACGCCGCAACTCAGTTTTCAGTTTTCAGTTATTCGTTGTTTGCAGCAACAATTGCACATTTCTCCTTGCAAATTGCTCATTGTTTCTTGCCTTCCAACGATCTCAAGTCAGACCATTTTTCTTGCGCCCTGAAAACAATGTTTCCAATAAACCATTAAGCCACATTACCCCGGGAGCCAGCAAAGCGGTAAGAAGTATATCTATCAAGAAAATATGGACAAAAATAGACAGATAAGCAGAACTTCTGTAATAGGCGCAATAAAGCAGTGCCAGTAGCAGTTCAAAAAACACGGTCATGATGACACTAAAAATCATGACAGCGATGACGCGTTCTGAACGAAACCGATGGATAAGAGCCCGACTGCACCCAAACATGAGCATAAATGCAATGGCATACAATCCAACCGGCCCGGATGCAAAGAGATCACACAGCACTGCGAGCAAAAGCATTGAAATCGCCGATGGCATCATGCTCATGGAACACATGCCGGTCAAAACAGCCGCAATCACGCCAAACTGCGCCATCGCCTGAATGCCGAAAGCCGCATCGACATTCGTCTGAATGAACATCAGGAAAAAGGCACAAATGGCATTAATGATGACGCGTTTCATTATCTTTTGCGGGTATCATCGACGATACCGGTAATGATGTAAACTTCTTCGAGTCGGGAAAAATCGACGATGGGTTCGACGGTCACTTTCTGATAGAGTCCAAAAGACTTGGTATCAATAGAAGTTATCCTTCCGACGGGCAATTCCTTTGGAAAAGTCCCGGCTCTTCCACTGGTCACGACGATTTCGCCTTCTTCGACCTCATCTCTTCTGAGCAAATAGGCAATACGGGCTTCGTATTTGCTGTCATCGCCGGTACCGGTCAGAATCCCTCTCGAACGGTTGAGCTGAGTCATGATGTCGATCTTTGAACGAGCATCCACCGAAAGCATGACATCGCAGTATTTGCCCTCGACGCGTTCTACGCGACCGACCACACCATCTGCAGAAACGACGGGCATTTCCGGTTGTATCGTATCTGTTTCTGTTTCAAGTCTGAGCCGCAATACGCGAAAATACGGCGACATATCAGCCGCAATAACTCTGGCCGGTTCGAGCTTGTAAATGGGGCGCTGTTGCTTGAATCCGACGAGTTTTGTCAGTCTTGCGTTCTGCTGCAAAATGCCCTGAAGTCCGATGTTTTCTTCGCGCAGTTTTGCATTTTCTTTGCGCAAATCCTCATTATCCCGTTCGGTATGAATGAGATCGACATACGAATCCCATAATCCGGATGTGTTTCCGACGATATAATCGTTATGGCTCTGCAATTTCCCAACGCCCATGATTGCAGCCTGTTCCACCACAGCCGGCTCCGATCTCGAATCCCCGAAAAGGACAAAAATGAGAACAGGCAGCGCAATAGCAAGTGCGACAACGCCCATTGTCTGATAGCGTTGAACCAGCGCTTTCATGGCTAACTCACGGAAGTGACTTCGCGCAGAAGTTCGAGTTCATCCAGTGCCTGTCCACATCCCATAACGACGCAAGTCAGGGGGTCATCTGCAATGAAAACGGGCAAACCAGTCTCTTCGCGAATGAGAATGTCCAGATTTTTCAGAAGTGCGCCACCGCCAGTCAGCACGATTCCTTTATCGACGATATCGGCAGCGAGTTCCGGAGGCGTCTGTTCAAGTGCCGAACGCACGCCCTGGATGATCTGGCGAATGGGTTCACAAAGCGCATCGCGAATTTCATCGCTGTTGATTTCCTGAGTTTTCGGCAAACCAGCCGCCTGATCACGGCCTTTAATCGACATCGTGAGCACTTCATCCGAAGGATAAGCCATACCAATCGTGCATTTAATCTGTTCTGCCGTGCGTTCGCCGATGAGCAGATTGTATTTATTTTTCATGTGTAGCATGATGGCTTCATCCATTTTATCGCCGCCCACGCGCACGGAATTCGAATGAACAATACCGGCAAGGCTGATGACAGCGACTTCTGTTGTGCCACCACCGATGTCGACGATCATGTTCCCGGATGGCTGTGTAATCGGCAAACCAGCACCAATTGCGGCTGCCATTGGCTCCTCGATGAGATAAACCTCTCTGGCCCCCGCACTTTCCGCACTTTCACGAACTGCTCGCTTTTCAACTTCTGTAATGCCATAAGGCACACAGATAATGATTCTGGGATGGACAAACGTCTTGCGGTTATGCGCCCGCAATATGAAATAACGAAGCATGGCTTCCGTGACTTCAAAATCCGCAATGACGCCATCTTTCATTGGCCGAATGGCCTGAACACCGCCAGGTGTACGCCCCAGCATATCCTTCGCTTCCTTGCCAACCGCAAGAACATGCTTCACACCGCGGCTTTCTTTTTGAACGGCAACAACAGAAGGTTCCCGAACCACAATGCCGCGACCTTTGGCATATATCAGGGTATTCGCTGTCCCAAGGTCAATCGCAAGATCACTCGAAAAATAACCAAACAGACGGTCAAAAATCATCTCACAACCCCTCAGAACATCCCTAAACAAAAAACGTCAGCATAACGCCGACGTTCTTTAACGCTCACGATACGTAATACGGCCACGCGTCAAATCGTATGGCGATAATTCTACCGTCACTTTGTCACCCGGAAGAATTCGAATGAAAAATTTGCGCATTTTGCCGGAAACGTGAGCCAGTACCACGTGCTTATTTTCAAGTTCTACACGGAACATTGCATTTCTTAAAGCTTCGACGACCGTTCCATCAACGGTAATCCCTTCTTCTTTACCCGCCACGACAACTCCTGCAAATCAATGATAATTTTATTTCCCCCACAAAAAACGGTTCGCCCCCCCAAAACCAGCGCGCCTTTATAATGAAATCAAAACACATGTGCAAGTAAGTTTTTTGGGGGAGATATCCTCCATCGCCCTTTGGTGGAATCTGGAGCAAAGCTCCAGAAAAATAAAGCTATTAATCTTTATTCAGAGTTTCCTTAAAGGAATGACGCGATGATAGAAGCCGACAAAATACTCCAGACGATGCACATGTTTCAGGAAGAGAAGCTCGATGTCCGCACGATTACGGTTGGCATCAATCTTCTGGACTGTGCGTGTGAAAATGCCGTTCGGTGCGGCCGCCGAGCGTATGACAAAATCTGTAGCATGGCTCAGAATCTGGTCAGTGTGGGGCTGCTCGTCGCCCGGGAAGCCAGCAAACGCCTCAACATTCCAGCGGGAATCGTCGATCTTTCGCTCGCTCCGACGCCTTCACGCGGCGATTCTGTTGCACATATTCTGACCGAAATGGGCCTCGAATCCGCCGGCGCTCCCGGAACGACCGCAGCACTCGCCATGCTCAACGATGCCGTCAAAAAAGGCGGCGTCATGACTTCCAATCACGTCGGCGGCTTGAGCGGCGCATTCATTCCCGTTTCCGAAGACATCGGCATGATCGAAGCCGCCAAATCCGGCGCGCTCACGCTCGAAAAACTCGAGGCGATGACGTGCATTTGCTCCGTCGGCCTCGATATGATTGCGATTCCCGGCGACGTCAGTCCGGCCACGATTTCCGGCATTATCGCTGATGAAGCCGCGATAGGCATGGTCAACAACAAGACGACTGCGGTCCGCGTCATTCCGGCCATCGGCAAAAAAGCCGGGGATGTCGTCGAATTCGGCGGCCTGCTTGGATTTGCGCCTGTCATGCCCGTCAATCGATATGACTGCAGCGATTTTATTGCACGCGGCGGCCGCATTCCTGTACCGCTTCATTCTCTGCGCAATTAAGCATTCCATCCATAGATTAGATGTACAAGCAATCATAGAAGGTGATATATATAAAACTGCTTTTATATCCATGCGATATGCCGTTAATCCAATGATTTGCAGGAATCTCATGAAAAAATTAGTCATTTTTGTTTCAATTTGTGTTCCTCTAACCGCCTGTGCGGGAACAAAAACAGAGCCGGTGGCTTCGCCACATAATGAAGTCGCGGGCGTTGTCTCTAAAACTGAAGTCATAGATGCCGCCACCCCCTCCCCCGAAAACGCAGCCTGTAATCCGGAAGATGGCGATTGCGACTGCACAAAGT
>JAZRWV010000531.1:0-4787 GCA_045599925.1 Myxococcota bacterium | reverse complement strand
GCAATAGGCCAAAAGCAGGCCGTATCACAGATAGGCCTGCCCATCACAAAAAATACTATTTACCGAGTGTTTCAGCGCGTTTTTTAATCGATTCATACTGAGAATCGAGCGCCATAAGGCGATATTTCTCAGGCTGGAACTTTGCCCCGGCATTCAGAGCTGCGAATGCAAGTTCCTCGCTGTCCATATGCGTGGCGTGCATGAGGAAAGCATCGCGACGTTCGGCATCCGCTTTGGACCAGAGTTCGGGGAGTTTATTCACGATAACGCCAGCGAGTTCAGCGCATGAAGCGGGCCAAAGAGCGGCCTTTTCGAGCAAAGCATTGAGACCGTCATTGGCGAGAATAAATTCGAGCGCATCATTTTTAACAGCATCGCGCATGCTCATGAGCTGCATGGCATAGAGCTTTTGGCCATTCAGGCAATTCATAATGAGATTGCGCATCGCCGTCTTGTCATCGAAATTAGCGAGCAGAGTCTGAAGCGGCTTATCGATGCCTTTGAGGTCGAGTTCAGACCAGTTGAGCATGCCGAGACAAACGCCGAGGAACATTTCAGGCTCATTGGCGAGGTTTTCTGCGGCGATTTCAGAAATGAGAGAAACGTCATCCCAAAGAGCGACGAAGTTGCCATCGCGCCCGGAAACGGGATTTCCGCTCAGAGACCAAATGAAATTCATCCAGTCGGATTCTTCGATGTCATCGAAAGAATCGAGATAGAGAAGATTCTGAGTCAGATAGCTGGAAACCGGGAAACCGGAACGGCGATGAAGACTTGCGAGGGCGAATTTTGCGAGGTCGCAGAGATCATCATCGGGCATGAGAAGTGTCGCGCAATAGCAGACTTCGCCGATGAATCCGCCGAGTGTAGCCATCAAATCCAGGGGAACGAGACCTTTGCTATCAGCCATGGACTCGAGCTGACCAATCTGAAGCGGGTTCAGATGGAGCTGGAGGCGTTTTTCGGCAATAATTTCGACGCGTTCACGGCATTCTTCAGGCAATTCATCGAGGATGTCCGCAAAATGAACGCGTTTTTCTTCGTTATCTGGAATATTGAAAGGCTGATTGCTGACGGGATTGAGCCAGTCCACGGGTTTCCATCCTGGAATGCTGAAATCGTAGCCGTTGACCTGAAGACCATCTTCATCGCATTCAATTTCATCATCGTCTTCGTCGTCTTCATCATCATCAGAAGCATCGACATCAGCGACTTCTGCATCGACGACGTCAGAATCGGCGCCATTTGCCTGACGATTTTTATAATCATTCATCATGCCTGAAAGGAGCGGATTATTGCCGACGATCTGCTGAAACATAGGATTATTCATGCTTTCAGCGATCTGCTTCTGCATTTCAGGAGTTTTGGAGAGCTTGTCGATTTTGGCGAGCAAATCCGGGTGTTTGAAAACTTCCCCGATGAAAGCAAATGGATTGCTCTGAAACTTATCCACACCACCAAGTTTATTAATCATCTCAAAGATGCTAGCTTCGGTATCGTCAGCCATTGAATTACCTCGCAATAGAAGTCATAAAAAAGCCCACCGGGCACAGGACGAGATATTTTGCACATTGATTGTGAAAAAGCAATCTGAGAGTAATGGATTCACCACAATAAAAGCCATTTGAAGAACCGCCAGTTGAAGTGATATAACCCGCCTGTCCTTTGTGGATTGTGAAAAGGCATGCTCATGAAATACGCGAAATTATTAAGTTTAATTACAGGTATCGGATTATTTGCAAATGCAGAAGCCTTTGCAGAGCCGGTACTTCTGACGATATGTGAAACAGAAAATGGTCAGACACAAGCCTGGTGGCCATCCGATGCGGGTTTAGACATAGACTGGCAAAATGCCTTTATTGCACAAGGTGTTTCGCTCATTCATCCCAATGAAATTCCCAATGCCTCAAGACTGAGTCCAACCGTTTATGGTCAAAAGCCACTTTCACAAAATAATGCCAAAACACTGGCCTCTTTATTTGGCGCAAAACATGTTCTCAATGGCAATGTTTCGTGGAATTGCAGCACAATCGGCACTCAAGTGGAATGTGCAGCCAAAACGACATTAAGTCTGATTTACGGAAAAAAAGGTCATATCGATTTCAATCAATCCGTGACGACCTCTGCCCCGAACGAAGCATTGGCAAAGAAATATGCGATGACGAAGATCGTTTCTGAAATGGCGTTGCCCATTATTGAACACACATCTGCGGTATCAGAAGACATTCCGCAACTTATCAACAAGCCGGTTATTATTTTTGATCCTATTCCGGATGCCGATACACTCGTTGCGCTTCGCAAGCAGCTCAAACGCGTTCCCGGAGTAGAAGATGTTGCGGAGAGATGGGTTTCCAATGGAGTCCTTGCGATAGAAATCAATCCAGGCGTTTCAGAAATGTCTCAAGCAGATTTTCTTCTCATTGTTCAAGGATTTATGAATGAAACCACAGAAAATCTCGTTATTAGAGAGACGCGGCAAACGGAAACTGCTGCTGTATTTGAAGTGGTAAAGTTCTAATGCTTTGAAGTGGTAAGTTCACATGCTTTGAAGTGGTAAGTTCACATGCTTCACGATTGAAAAAAGTCTTTGCGGGTGAAGTACCTGCACACCCAAAACCGGGGAAATCGATGATAAAAAAAGCGATCATTGCGAGCCTGTTATTTAGCATAATACCGACTTTGGCCCAGGCTGAGGATATTTTGATATATAGCTATTCCAAAACATCCCAGAATCCTGCGGAATGGGCGATTATCCCGATGATTGCAGACGTTCCGGATACGACGCCAGTCTCATTATTTGATGCACTTCGTCGCAAGAAACTGCCGACATATGGTTCAACGACTTATGAAACCACTAAAAAGCAGGTTCTGATTGACGAAACGAAATGTGCTTATGGATCAATTATTTCGGCCGAGATTGGTCAAACCTTCCAGGCCCACGGTCATGCGCAACCGAAATTTGTCTGTGCCGGAAAGACGATATCTCCAGCAATTTCTGCGCTTCCACATTTTGCTGCAATCATCCCATTATGGCAGGCCATAGCCTCAGAAAAGATAGACGAACCAGCGATTATTGATATCGGCGATGAGTATCTTTCGATCACAGACTTTCAAACACGCCTGAAAAAGCAGGATAAAGGCCTTATTAAAGCAACAGAAAGTGCATTTGAAGATCCGAATCTGTTTGTAAAAAGCGGAGCTATGAAAGGCTATATCATGAGGAAGTTCCCGAATGCGGAAAAACGCATTGCCAAAGAGCTTTCCTCATCAAGTTCAGGGAATGTCAGTGCGGCGATGGCGGCCCTGGCCAATACCAAAGACACGGTCATTATCTCGCAAATGAAGACTATTCTTCAGAAAAAGGAGGCCCAGCAGGAAGCATATGCGTTATCAATGCTCGACTCATCGAGTTCAGAACTTCGCGACGAATCACTGGTCATTCTTCTCAGTTCCGCCAATGAAGCAAACTTTACGAAGGCCATATCAGCAACAATTTCCGGCAAACGCTATGAACTGGTTAAACAGCATTCGGATGAAATTTTGACAGCATCGACGCCATCTCATGCTGAAAAACTCGCTGAAATGCTCATTGCACAGAACGGAGAACTCCAGATAGAGCAATGGCTTGCCAAAGCAGATGCGACCGAAACAGCACAAACCGTTGCTGCGAAATCGTTATCCTCTGCGAAAACATCGTCCCTGAAGCTGACTGCACTCAGCATGCAGCTCACTCATTCTTCGCCAGATACAGCATTTGATGCGCTTGATGCCCTTCTTTCCGATACGACAGCTGTTACTCATTCCGAATACTGGCAAAGAGGTCTGAACAGCCCACATATCGGGATATATTATGCGAGTTTTGACAAGCTCGATGAACTCGGTCAGATTTCCGCCCAATCCGAAAAAGGCAAAACATATATTGAGGAAGCCAAGTCCAATCCACTTGAAGTGATCCCCAAACTAACGTCAGATGCCTATCACAGCGACGTAAAGGTTCGCCAGGACATAGCCTATACAGCCAAATGGCTGGATAATGCTGGAGACAGCCTGCGTTCTATTCTTATCAAGGATTCGGAAGAATCCGTAGCCTCATTGGTAATGATTGAAACAGCACAAAGACCAGCTCAAGAAATTTCGCTATCACTTGTTAAAGAAATGACAGCCAGAGCCGAACAATCGACCAAAGTCAGAGTTGCATTACTTCATGCCATCCCTCGCATGATGAATGAAAAGACGACACAAACGATTGCGACCTATGCAAGCAATGAAATGTTTGATAACGATATTTCGGTAAAAATTGCATCCATCCGTGCACTCAGTGAAATTGCCCAACGCACGAAAGATCCTGTCATTGCAGATAATGCCATCACATCGCTGGCACTGACAGCGCAAGACAAATCCAAGTCCATTGTTCACCATACGCTTCGAGCCCTGGAACGCACAGGGCTCCCTGCTGCGCAAGAAATCCTCGATAAATTCAATAAGTAACCTTACTAACCACAGCATGTCAGCCGGGTCTTTGCCCCGGACCCCACTTAAGTGCTAAGCCCTTAAGAACCTATAGCAGCAATACCAACTCTTACGGAGTGAACCTTATTATAGTCAAGTGCGAAATGGGCTCCCACCCCTACACGCCAAAACCCTAAGCCTTACCAACATATGAGTTGTTTATACTTAGCCCCCGGCTGAGCTGAACAAAGAGTAACAGGAGGAAAAAGCCATGCATTTTCAATCGATATTAAATATGTTTTCATCCGTAGGCGGCGGTCCCCTTGTACGCATGACAG
>JAZRWV010000530.1:0-12888 GCA_045599925.1 Myxococcota bacterium | reverse complement strand
AATCGAAGGTTCAGACCTGATTTTTCGCAATTGGTATGGAGCCGAAGTCCATTATCACGACATTGCTCCCTCCTGAACAAAATATATCCACCAGCTTCATTAGATATCACCATGAAAAAAGCCATCATCATTCTGTGTGTCGTACTTGTCACAGCAGGAACAGCCGGTTATTTTTTATACAAAACGAATCACCGCAAAGTTGCGGATTTTGACATATTTCCCTGCGAATTCTCGGCATCCGACTCGATTGAAATACGAAATTCTGAACAAGAAATACGTCTTGAAAAGCAGGAAGGACACTGGCGAATGAAAAAGCCCGTGGAAGAAGAAATCGATCCAGGTGCAGCCCAAGAGCTCAACCGCCTTCTTCTTTCGAAAGTTTTTATCGATGATACACGGGATTTGTCGCAAGAAAAGTGGGAAGATTTTTCAGTATCAGTTCCGACAACACTCCAGTTTAAGCATTCAGACCAGCTACTGTGCGAGCTTGAACTTGGACGCGGCTACAAGCTACCGACCGTGAACTCAGAACGGCGATGGGTCATGAAAGATGACAAAGCTTATCGGATATTTATTCCGCTTCTCGATTTCGGCCCCATATTTGAGCAACCGACAGCAGGCTGGAGAAATCGCATCTGGCTGTCACAGGATACAAATGCTCTTCAATCATTGAAATTTTGGTCGGGAGAAGATGAATTTCTTTTGGATCGCCACGGTAAAAGGGATGAAGATAATCCACAGGGATGGCAACTGGTATCAGGTCACACCCCGGATGGCGAAGTTGACGCGTCAAATTTTGTGCTTGATGATTCGCGAGTTGCAACCATCATCAATCTTTTAACGCCATTGAGTGTAGAAGATTGGGCTGATACTTTCACAGAATACGAAAAATTAAATTTTCGTTTTGGCGGGACAATCACCTTTGAAACGGAGAGCGATAAACACACGCTATATATTGGTCAGGAAACAGATGTCAAAGCGCATCCTGAACTTGCCTGGATTGGTGAAGGAGCCCGTTATATTCGTCTGGACAATGACGAGCGCATAGGGGTTATGGACGTTCAGCATCTTTTGGGACTTTATCCAAGCCTGAATGATATTCGAACAAAGAAAATCTGGACCTTGGATACGACACGTTTTTCAGGAATAGAAACGACAAGCGGAACGGATTGTCTTCGATATGGACCGAGTTCATCTGGTGATGGTTCCTGGTCAGCCCAACGATGCAAGGAAGAACAGACATCCGATATGGGAGAAATCGTATTAAAACCAACGATATTGGGAAATTATCTCAAAGCGCTGACATCACTGGAAGCATTTCGCTATGCGACACATGCCGAAAGTCAATCTTCGGATACTAATTTTGCTGAAATTCGCATATATGAAGGAATTCCCGAAAAATTAACGACACGTCTAAAACTCAGTGCAGAACGAGCCTCACATTTCCGATATGCCCAAGTCATTCATGAAAAAGATAACGGCGAGGAGATATTCGGCCCAGTTTTTGTCATCAGTGAAGCATTATCGAGACTGATACTTGAAGATTTAAGGACGCGTTAACAAGAAACTGACTCAATGCAGCAAACCGCAAGAAAAGCATTTAGTATTAGAGATGCTCACAAAGAAAATTCATAAAGTTGCGAGAGTCGTAAGATATATGTTAAGGTAAAGTGGTTTGTATTGTGAAGCATAAGCGGCTCACTGGAAACAAACCGCAAACCTAAAGAAACAGAGCAAACATGAAACAGCCGGAACCTTTTGGTAAATATTTACTGCTTGGCCAGGTAGCCGTTGGAGGCATGGCTGAGATTTACAAGGCACGTTATGCCGATCCTTCTCTGCCGCAGGTTGATATTGCGATTAAACGCATTCTTCCATCGTACACAGAGGATGAAAGTTTCGTCACAATGTTCAAAGATGAGGGCAACATTGCATTACGCCTGAATCATCCGAACATCGTGAAAATCTATGAGGTCGGTGAGGTCAACAACGATTGGTATATCGCCATGGAATACATTCATGGCACAGATATCCGTATTCTGAGCGATAACTGTGAAAAATATAACAAACGCTTCTCAGCAACCCAGATAGCGCGAATTGTATGTGAGACAGCAAAAGCCCTGGATTATGCGCATAAATGCAAGGCAGATGACGGTACACCATTAAATATTGTTCACCGGGACTGTACACCACATAACATTATGGTTTCGCATACTGGCGAAATCAAACTCATGGACTTTGGTATTGCCAAAGCCGCATCACGAGCCACTAAAACTCGCGTAGGAACAGTCAAAGGCAAAAGCAGTTACATGAGTCCTGAACAAGCTCGCGGCAAACAGCTTGACGGCCGCAGTGATATGTTCACACTAGGAACAGTTGCATGGGAATTGCTGACTGGCTATCGTCTGTTCAAAGCAAACAGTGACTTCGATGTATTAACCAAAGTATTAAAAGCAGAACTCATCCATCCATCCGATCTCGATTCAAAAATCTCAAGAGAGCTCGGCGATATCATCATGAAGACATTGGAACGCAACCGTGATATGCGCTATGCAGATTGCGGAGAATTTGCCGATGTTCTTGAAAACTGGATCGCCGTTAATGGAGACGGTTCTGACACCCATCTTGGTGATGTCGTTCTCTCCCTCACCAATAAACAGGGACATTCATTCTCAGAGCTACAGGCATATACCCCTGGTGCATCCCTTTATGACTATATCGACGGTGAATTTTTACGCAAAAGTGGAACAGAGGGAGGCCCTCGGGCTACAATTCCCTATAACTCAGGGGTACAAAATCAAGTAGTTGTTCCCGCTCCAGCACCAGCCCCTGCGCCCATACCAGAACCAGCGCCTTATTCTCAAGCAGGCTTCCCGGATCCCGCATTTGGCCCACAACAACAAGGAAAATCCCATCTTCCCACATCATTCATCGTAGCCTTTGCTCTGCTCATTTTGTTTTCAGTGACAGGCATTATAGCCGGTTTCTATGAAATGAATTCCGATGTCGGAGAGGTTAAAGTATTCACCCCCCCGAAAGCTCAAATTAATATTAAAAGCCATCCGTCTAATGCCATCGTGAAAATTAACGATCAGGAACTTAAGGATGAACATGGCGATGCGGCTGTTACCCCTGTGTATTCCCATAAAGCCAATCTGGGTGAAGAATATACAATTACATTCGAAAAGAAAGGCTATGAACCTGTCACGGTAACACGCAATATCAATCTGAAAAATCAGGAAATTGAAGTGACTCTTCTGACAGAAGAAGAAGCCAAAGCTACAAAACAGGACGGATTCTCTGAATTTACGATTAATACAGATCCAACTGGAGCCAACGTCAAAGTCAATGGCGAAGACAAAGGCAAAAGCCCTGTTGTCATCAATGATGTAAAATTCGGTGAGGATATCGAAATTGTAGTTTCAATGGAAGGCAAGGATTATCAACCGACGACCCAAACCTATACAGCCACCAAAGGCAGCGAACCACAAATGAAGATCGTCCTTGAGAAGGCTGAAACAGCAGTGGCGGCTGCCCCGGCTGCACCAGCTCGTCCCAAATCCGCAGCCACCCCCAAAAAAAGCGGCTCACCCGGTTCCATCTCTGCTAAAGCATTGCCTTGGGCAACTGTATCCATCGACTCAAAACGCGTCGGAACAACACCCGTTTCACAGAAAGGACTTTCCCCTGGAAAACACAAAGTTGAGTTCCGTTTCCCGCCAAAGAATGCAGTCCAAACAAAGACTGTTACTTTAAAACCTGGTCAAAATCTCAACATTGGATACAACTTCAACGAAAACAAATGGATGTAAATTATACATCCTGATTTCCTTGCTCATGGCCGGCATTATCATTGTGTGTATGCTGGCTATGAGTTCGAAATCCACACAATATGCCGTTTCCGTGTCCGAAGTCACCTCACTTAATGACGGCTTTTATCGCCTCGAAGGTTTTATCAGTTCAACAGCTCCCGAAACGCATAAAGCCTCTCTTTGTGACAAAAACATTTGTATCGATGTCATCGTTCCTGACGAATATCTCATTCAGACCAACAAACGAATCATTGCGGAAGGTCATATTCAGGATGGGAAATATCATATCACAAAGATACTAACCCGATGTGATCACGGACAACCATGAGCAGTTACCTGTACTGGATAGAACCCATTCTGATGGGGATTTGCCTGATTGCACTTATCATTCGCAGACAAAAATCAGCCGCGATTTTCTGTGGACTGTATTTACTCATTCTCGTATTTTTTAGAGATTATTCGCCATCCGCTATCGATTATTTTGCTGCCCATTCACTTGCCATACCCCATATCATTACGTCCTGGGCAGCAAAAGCCCTCATCATCGGTACAAGTCTCGTTGAGCTTACAAAACCAGAAGTCGTTCGTTTTTCAGCCATTAAATGCTGTATTCTGCTCCAAAGCCTGACCATCATTCTCGGCATGTTCTGGGCATTTGACGCGCCAGATTGGGGCGCACTCTGGCAATGGGATGGCATTGAAACACTTTCATTGTGTACGTTGACTTCCCTGCTCATCCTGGAGCATTCCGCCCCCAAACAAACACTGCCCGCCATCGTCACACTGTTCACGCTCATCGTTCAAAACCTTGCACTGTACGGTTTTGGAATGACGGATGATATCTCGAGACACAGCTACAACCAGATACCGCAATCCCATTTATTTTGGATTATCGGCCAATGTCTATTCTTTGCTGTCGTCACTGCATTTTCACTTTTTCTTCGAAAACATAAGAAATCAACAGACAAAGAAACTCATTTTGAAGAAAATAAACCCGATAAAACCACATCGATTCGCTTTTGTGGCCTGATGACTTCCTGTTTTACCTGTGCAGGCATTTCCGTCATTATCTGTACTGGAATCCGTCTTGAGGAAAGCTTATTGTGGATAGTATTCAGCATTTTATGGGTACTCATCACCCTGAACACCTCCGTTCGCTCGTGGGTTCACACCATTCTGGGGCTCATTTTTATCGTCATGCTTGCCAATTTGCCGACTAAAACCGACCTGACCGTTGCCAGACTCGAAATGAATCCTCAAACATCCCTGCAACTCGTCGGCATAGAGGCAAAATCTGACCAGGAAATTCTTCATTACACATCTGAAATTGCCTTAAACAATCACATATTTGCGCTGCATTTTATTGCCGACAAAGACGGGATTCATCCTGACGGCCACATGGATGTGAGAAACTGCTTCAGAATGGAACGCTTCTGGGCCGTCGATTACAAGGCTTCGCAAGGCATTACCCTTCTCAGACGCGACATCACACTGAATAAATGGTGTGAGCTACTGCTCATCCTGATATTTTTTGCGACGCAAAGCTGGCTCATCCCGAAAAAGAAGTCCAAGAATGAACTGAAAGATTCCGAGCAGTAACAATGAAAGAATGAATAATCCGGAACTATCATTCTGAAAGATTTTATTCGAAGCAAACAGCCCGATAATCCATGCAGTTAAGGCCCAGGGAGCAGAAACAACCGTTAATAATGCCATTTTTTTAGCAGGAACCAGCCCGATGATTCTCGTTTGGAGATTGTCCAATGCTGACTGAGCAAAAATGACCGAAAACAGCCCCATACAGCCAGTCATCAGGATTAATTCACAGGAAAACCCATGCGAAATCCCGATTAAGCCAGCCCAAATGATTGCAAAAGCCACCGAAAAGCAAATGTGCAAAACGATTTCTGCGCGACACCAGTCTTTTTCCATTCCCATGGCGAGGAAGAATTCACTTTTTCCATGATCATGCGCGACCAGCAAAAAGAGAACGGCATAATTCCAAAGCAGGAAAAGAACCCATCCGGCATGGGTCATGTCATGAATGGACTCAAACCATCCGGCAAAAGCCATTGCGACGCATAACATCAAAAAGATGAAAGTCCCGATTGCCCAAAATACTTTTCTGGACCAAAGAACGGCCAGATGACATTTAAGCATGGATTTCAACATGATTTCGATTCGGAAATAGAACTCATATCAAAGGGCTGGAGAATATCGCCCAAAGCCCCGATTTGATGAGCGGTTACGACAAAACTTCGGCCATTTTCCATCTCTTTCGCGAGGATTTTCAACCATTTTTCGGTTCGAACAGCATCGAGTGAACGCAAAGGTTCATCCAAGAGATAAACATCAGCCGGGAAGGCGGTTGCAAGAGCCAGTGCGGCCCATTGACGTTCACCATCAGACATTTCGGCTGGCTTGCGACGACTTATAACCTCGAGTTCAAACTCTGACATGATTTCATCGCGACGCGACAACGATAGATGAAAAGTTTCGAAAATCCAGTTCAAATGTGACCAAATATCGATATCGTTTAATAAAATTCGATGATTTAACAAAATTGAGGCTTTGAAATCGAATTTTTCGTCGAGAGAAATCGATCCCGTTTCCGGGGTTAAAATGCCAGCAATCAATTTAAGAAGGGTTGTTTTTCCGGACCCATTTTCGCCAAAACAGAGGGCATGATTGGGTAAAGAAAAAGAACAATCCTGAAAAATCGGGCGTTTTTCATATTGAAATGTGAGATGAGAAATCGAAATCAAAGAAAAGCCCCCGATATATCGAAGAGAAAAGAATTAATTCAACCAAAGCTTATATCAAGCACCAACAAAGTTATAACCATAAAACTTCTTTCTCAACTCAATAATCCTTGGAATCCGCCTTATAACGGCAGGGTACGTTCGATTTTGAACGCCCTGCATTTCTCATTTTGCGATATGAAAAGTAATAGCAGGTGGAAAAAGCGGCGTATTGCGAAGCAAAAGCCGCGCAGGGGGAGCGGCGTATTGCGAAGCAAAAGCCGCGCGGGGGACGATCCCCCGCCCCGAACAATCAACCGCCGATGATGCTCTTTTGCATTGAAAGTCCAGCAGAATGGCGCAAATCGAGATAATCGTCACTCAACGCGAACTCGATGAGAGCCGGGATACGCGACGACAGCTTAAAGCGTGCGGCCAGATATTCCGAGTTTTTCTTATGAGGATTCCAGCCTTCGGCCTCGAGAATTGCGGGGATAGAAGACGCGAGGCTGCCCGAGAAGAGAAGACCTGCGCGATCGGCCGTAGCAAACAGGCCGTCAATCCAGCCACTTGCCGAAGATTTTGGAATATTTTGCGGACCAATTTTATCGATGAGATTCGCGACATCGCGGCGCGGACCGCGCTGAAGTGCATTGGCAGCAAATGTCGAATTCAGGCGTTCGACCGCCTCATTGGTATAAGCGTCGCGTTCCTGGATGCCCTTGCCGGTTGCAATGCAATAAATGCCGTCGAGGAGCTGCCAGACATCCGTCGGTTCGGCCCAGGCGAGTTTTGAAATGCCGGTCCAGAGCAAACCGCTGGCATATCCGGCCCAATGACGACGCATTTCGTTGGGCATATTTTCCCAGGATTCGAGCGAAATGCAGATGATATTGGGATCGTCGAGGACGACAGGCACCGGAGTCACGTCGTGCCCATTGATGCACTTGTAATTAGTAATGCCAAAAGCTTGAGAACATGTCGAGAAAAGCTGAAGAATGTGCTCATCGCGGACGCGTTCGGATCCGAGATCCGTCGGTCTTGGGTTCAGATTGCCGATATAATTCTTAATAATCGGCATGGCTTCATGCAAAATGAGCTGCGCATTGCGAAGTTTTGGATGCGTCAATTTTTCGAGCAGAATGTCGTCATTGAGCAGGCGTGCATCCATAAGTTTCGGGTTATGAGCATCATCCGAGAGGCCGGAATCGGGCAAAAAGACAGATGCAAGCTGTTTGATAATGCGTTCGCGGTCACGTGCATCCGAACGTCGGCAGATATCGAGTGCGGCCTTGTAAATATCGATTTGGAAAGGATCGTGAACGAGAAGCTCGCAAAATTCACGATATGCCTTTTTGGCTTCGCCAGGAATTCGACTCCTCGCGTATGCACGATTTTTGGCGAGTTCCGGATCGGGTTCCTTACAGGCATCAATGGCCTCTGAATAGAGTTCCTGAGCATCTTTCCATGCACCGAGCTCAGAACCGAGGATATTGGCGGCGAAGCCGAGGAATCTCCGAACGAGCATCGGTTCTTTAGCAATGGCCTCACTTTCATGAACGGCCTGTCGGATATTGGCCACCATAATTCTGCGTTCAGCAGGTTCGACATACAGCTTGTTAAGTCTTTCGAAAACGTATTCGATATCGGGATATGCCTTAAAGAGTTCCCAAAGCAGCTGTTCGCCTTTTGTCTGTTGATTGAGTCGATCGAGGAAGAGATCGACGAGGATAATCCACAAATCGAGATCTTTTTCTTCGATAGGGACGGAAACGACCTGAAGCAGGATTTCTGCGGCAATCTGCGGATTGCCGGCAATGGCATGAGCTCTTGCCAGAATGATGAGACAATCTCGGGAGCGCCCTGTTTTAGTCGAAAGTTCTTCAAAATACTGGAGCATGCGTTCGACGTCACCGCCAGAATACTTGAAGTGAAGTTCGAGCAATTTGGGTTCAAGCGTAAGCTGTTCTTCGAGAGAAGGATGATGATAATAAATATAATCATCGAGTGCACGACGAGCGATATCCAGCTCACCAATCGACTGTGCCGTATCCGAAATCTCGCATAAAACCTCGTCTTTAGACGGATCCTCGCGGTAAGCATTGTCGAGACAGCGAAGTGATTCTTCGAGGTTCTGAAGCCCAGCACCATAAATATCGGCGAGTCGCATCCAGAGCATCGATTTTTCGAGATTATCCTCTGTATTCATCAAGTGCTGACGAATCTGCTCGGAGAGGAAATCCCAGTCTTTTTCGTGCGAAAGATAGTCGTAAAGAGACAGTCTCATCGGGTTGGAATACTGGCACTGAGCACATGCTTTTCGAATGGATGCAAGTGCTTCTTCGGGTCTTCTGATCTTTGTGAGAACCCATGCTTTTTGGAGTGTAATCTGAATGGTTTCGAGCTGATTGAGGGTTTCTTCCTGAACGTTGAGTACTTCGAGCAATTTTTCCCAATTTTCGAATCGTTCGAAGAACGCAGCGAGGAGTTCGAGGTCAGGTCGGTACGAAATGCCCTCATCGCGATCATCGGGTAACAAAACATCCGTTGGATCGGAAATAACACCATTGAGCAAATTTGAAATCGTAACCCAACGTCGCAGATCCTGAGCATCGCGTGATGGATGACGAAGGATTTCAGCAGGAATTTTGCGATAATCCGGACGTTTTGACGGGCTCAGTGAAGCCCATAGCTGACGTGCCTGATCGAGATTACTGAGCTGACAGAGGACCTCATGTACGCGATCGCGAATTTCATCGGGAATATCGAGAACAACAGCCGCCATAAGTGCATGTTTCTGAACATCGACGGACTGTCTTGGCTGCAAGGCGAGAGAAAGTCTTGAGCTCCAGCATCCATTTGCGGAATTGACAGCGACGAGCATGGTTGTGAGAAGCCTTGCACCTCTGCTGCGGAATTTTGCAGAATTGGCATAAGGCGCAATCATATTCTCGATGGATTTCGGATCATGGGAATCGCGAAGCATCAAGTCGGCAATCGCAAATTCGATTTCATCATGTGCCTGTTCTGATGTGACTTCGTTCAAAACTTCTTTCAGACATGCAAGAGTACTCGCGTTATCACTGATTTTAAGGCTCAATGCGAGCCAATGACGCATTAGAATCAAATCATCGGGATTGAGTTTGAAAGCTTTTTTAAAGGATTCAAGAGCCCTGGGCTCATCTTTCATGCGATAAAGTTCAATACGAGCCATCCAGAAATGGGTGAGCCATGGGCAACCGAAAGTGCCGCCGGATTTGAGTTCGACATCGAGAATGCGAAGAACATCCTCCCATTTTTCATGAATTCGGTAGTAATCGAGCAGATATTGTCTCGAAACCCCATCCGACGGATTGAGTTTTATGGCGTTTTCATAAACGGCAACCGCCTCATCCTCGCAATCAAGCTCATAATCGAGGACATCCGCCATTTTGCGAAGGAAAGCGCATTTCAGAATTGGATCTGAAGAGAGCGTGACTTCGGCTTTGAAGAGATCGACGAGTTTTTCCCAATTTTTCTGCTGAGCATAAAGTCGTTCGAGTTCAACTGCAGCCTGTCTGCAGGAAGGAAATGTCGCACGGGCTTTCTCGTAATAGAGAATCGTCTGAGGAATATTGGAAAGTTCCTGCTCAGAAATCTCAGCATTTCTGCACAAAAGCGTCGACTTGTATTCCGGATTGGAAGTTGTTTCGATTTCAGCATCCGTCAGAGCAATGAGTTCGTCCCATTTTTTGAGCTTGATATAGAGTCTTGCCAAAGCCGGCGTCGTCGAATCATGTTTTGGATCGATGGATCGCAATGCTTCGAGAGCAGTACATGCCGTATCGGCATCGTTCAGATAGACGTCGGCGATTTGAGCGATACGTTCGAGAAGATAGATATGCTCGTGGAGATCCTGTGTACATCCTTCGGCAGCCGCATAAAGCTGTAGAAGTTCGGTCCAATTGCCAAGTTTTTGAGCCATGCGACCAGCGCCTTTAAGGGCTGCAATATCATCCGCACGGTATTTGAGCATTGCCTGGTAATTGTTGAACGCATTGAGTGAAAAATGCAGTTTATCCTCAAAAAGCCTGGCCAAACGGGCATGACGGGCCAAAAAGACTTCAGCCGTATATTCGACGAGCTGATGCTCTTTGGCATAACTGATTTCGAAGTCATAAAGAGTCGAAATGTGTTCCCAGTCCTCATTATCCGTATAAAACTCGACGAGAGCCTCGATCGTCGGTTCATGCGTCGGACAAATGGCATTTGCTTCGTTGAACACATCGACAGCAGCTTCTTCCTGATCCATGTCGTCGCGAAGAATACAGGCAATTCGATACAGCAGTTCAGCCTTGAGCTGCGGAGTCCTTGTGAATTCGAGACTTCTCGTGAGAGCATCGAGCAGCATATCGGTTCGATCGCATTCCGTAAGAAGACAAATCTGCTGGTGTAAAAGCGCGAGGTTGCGTTCATCCTTCACTGCATCGAGGAGATCCATCGCGTAATCGCGATCTTCGAATTCGTGCAATGCAATATCGGCGAGAAGCGAACGATAGTAATGAGAACGAGGAGAATTTTCGAGTCTTTCGAGGGCTTTTTTAAGGGTATTGACGACACTGTCGTGTCTTTCAGACGTCAACGCCCGGCGCAGCTCGTCTTCGACGAGTTCGTCATCGATAGGCTGCTGCATCATCAGGCTGTTGCACAGCATTCCGGCCTGCTCTTCATCGGGCATAATAAACCGATAAAGCAGCCAGAGCCGTTCCTCGATATGCTGCGTCATAAATCCGGTATCCGTCTGCAGTCTCAGTGCCTGCAGAAGTTTTCCTTCGTAGCTGTTCCATGCCCCCGTAGCGAGAAGCGCATCTTCCCAAAGCAGAAAAGTCTCGGGATCGAATTTTTCCTCAGTTTCAGGGACAAGTGTCTGAGCATCAGAATCGGCTTTTTCAATGTTTTCTAGGATATTGATGGCTTTTTCGGCATCTTTTGCCGCATAAAGCCAGGTTCTGACGAGTTCCAGCTGCAACCCTTTTTTCTGTTCAGGCGTTGCCGTGACAATCTCTCGCTCGATCGAAGCAATGACGTCCTCGACATTTCCCTGAGAGCGAGCGAGTCGTTTCAAACCGCAGTTGGCTGAACGGCTAAGACCAAACGACTCCATCGCTTTTTTATAAAGCTCCGCGACCTGAACGGGGTCATTTTCAATCATGCCCTCTCGCAATTCAGCCAGAGCACAATAGAGTTCAGCCGCTTCCGGGCCGGTTTTCAGCCTTTCTGTTGCATTTTCAAGTCTTTCGACATAGCGCTCAACAGCCGATCGACCTTGCGCAATGCGCCTTGCGTGTGCGACATCCGTATCACCATGTGTAGGCATTTCAAGAACTTCAGCTTCCCGAACCATGCTCATCGCCATTCCTCCATGATTGGCAAAGTAATGGAGTGTCCGAAAAAACACTCGTATGTGATTTTACAGTGTAACTGAATTTCCTGTCAGGTCACGTTTTTGATGTTTTTATGGGCAAGGCTATTGGCCTTTTGGCCAATACGCCATGCAATCTGCGCGGCCTATCGTTGCCGCGATACGGCCGCGCTTCGACTTTTTTCAGCCTGTTTCCCGAAGCCCGTGACATAAGCAGCTTTACAAAACACCAAATTTCAAAAGTCCGAACAACATCTGGTGAAAAAGCTTAATGTTAGAACGATGCCTTCATTGTCATACCATTCGATTTATCGAAGCATTCAGCTTTATAGATTTATAGGCATGCGCGGCCGTATGCAATAGGCCGCGCGGCCTTGCGTATTGAACGCAGTCCAATAGCAAGGCCATTAAACCTTACCCAAATCCTTCTTGAGTTTCTGAAGGGCGCTTTCCTTCTGCATATTCTGGAATTCCTTTTCGATCGCAAGTTCTTCTTTGGATGGACCGAAAAGCTCGTCATCGATGCTGTTTCCAAGCTTGAAGGAATCCGTCGGTTCGCCGCGCATCAGGCGCGCACTCTGTTTGAGAACGGCTTTTTGCTGCAGAATCTGATCTTTCTGCTGGAAGAGTGCCATTTCCTGAGCCTGAGCACTCTGAAGATTTGCCATTGCAGTCGAAACGAGATCTTCGCGGTTGTTCTGGCGTGCGAGGTCGAGTCGTTCTTCCCATTTTCGAACCTCTGCATTGATGGCATCGAGGGATTTGTCGAGATTCTTTTCAGCGATGGTCAGTTTTGTGTAATCGCTGTGAATCTCTTCCTTCGAACGGGAACCGAGACCGGGCGTGAGGAATGGCGCGGGCGCAGGCATCATGCCGGGAACAGGCTGCGCAGGCTGAATCATCGGCTGCGCAGGCTGAATCATCGGCTGCGCAG